>CAYMAA010000086.1:4225-7073 GCA_964388305.1 uncultured Lachnospiraceae bacterium
GGAGGAATTTAGGAGGAATTTATTATAGAAGGCACATTATACCAAAGGACAAAAGCAATTATTGAAGAATACGGTTTTTATTTTAAAAAGAATTTTGGACAGAACTTTTTGATTGACGACAGGGTTTTGGACAAAATTATAAATGCAGGAGAGATAACAGAAGAGGACGTTGTTTTGGAGATAGGCCCGGGCATAGGAACTCTTACACAAGCTATTGCAAAACGTGCAAAGCAGGTTATAGCTGTGGAAATCGACAAAACCCTTATACCCGTTTTGGAGGAAACCCTCAGCAATTTTGACAACATAGAGATTATAAACGAGGATATTTTAAAGACGGATATAGGCGCTCTTTCGGCAAAATACGGCGGTAAAAGGCTTAAAGTTATTGCCAATTTACCTTATTATATAACAACACCCATTATAATGAATATACTGGAAAAAAATCAGCCTGTGGAGCTTATTGTTGTTATGATACAAAAGGAGGTGGCTTTGCGTATGCAGGCACACCCCGGCACAAAGGACTATGGCGCTCTCAGCTTGGTTACGGGGTATTTTGCCCAAAGCTATATTGCGGCAAACGTACCCAGAAACTGTTTTATGCCAAGACCAAATGTGGACTCTGCCGTTATAAGGCTTAAGCCTGTTGGGGGTCAGCCATACACGGGAGAGGAAAGGGAAAGGTTTTTCAGGCTTGTAAAGGCGGCATTTTCTCAAAGGCGAAAGACCCTTGTAAACTGCATTTGTTCAAGCGGTGAATTTGACTGTACAAAGGAAGAGTTTGGCGAACTGCTTAACAATTTGGGTTATGATGAACGCATAAGGGGCGAGGCTTTGGCATTAGAGGATTTTTACAAAATTTTTGACGCTATGAATAAATAAAAAACCTCCGCATATATTTTTATTAATATATACGGTGGGTGATTTGATGATATTTTCCAGAGATTACAGCCGCGCCTTACTGAGCTTAAGGCAGGAGGACAGCAGGTTTTGCGCAGACAGAAAGGGCATTTTCGGCAGGGCGGTTGTTGAGGTTAAGCGTGGCAGAGCGAAAACAATGCTGTACGCCCAGGGCATACAAAACGGATGTATTTGCAGCTTATATTTAATCTGCCGCAAAAATGAAGGGTTTGTACCTCTTAAAGCTGTGCTTGTTAATGTTAAAAACGGCAGAGCCGAGGTTAAGTGGGAGTTTAACCCCGACAACATTTTAGGCAGCGGCTTTAAGTTAGAGGACGTTAAGGCATTAGCCGTTCTTACGGAAAAGGGCGAAGGTGTTGTTACGGCTTATTTCGACAGACCTGTGGATTGGAAAAAGCAGGTACGGAAAAATTCCGTTTGCGAGGTTAAAGCGGAAGATGAAACCAAGCCGCCAAAAAGCACGGTTTTAAACGAGGAACAGCCAAAAGAGGATAAAAGGACTGATAATACGGCTGAAGCTAAAAAGCCGGAAAGCAAAAAAACAGCCGAAAAGGACACACCGCCAAAGGCTCAAAAGGACTTTACGGAGGTTGTGAACAGATTTAGACGGGATTTAGACGAGCTAAGGCGCTATGCTTATATGGAAGAGGCGGAAAAGGCGGAAAAGGCGGAAACCCGTGTTAAGGGGGAAGGTATTTCCGAGGTTACAATGGAATGTGTTACAAAGGGCAGGCAAACGGAAACGCCCTTTGGGGAAACGGGAGGAGAATTTAGAAAAATAAGTCTTAAAGAGCTTTGTCTTATAGACGGATATATGCACAAGCTTGAAAACAATCCTACGGTAAGGAGCTGTTACATTAAGCACGGGCATTTGCTTTACGGAGAACATAACGGGAAAAAGCTGCTTTGTGTACCCGATGAGGAGCGTGAGGTTTTGGAGGGTGAAAGCTTAGGCTTTTGCGGCTGCGAAAACGGTTACAGAATTATGAAGATATAAAAGGAGAGGCAACAATGAGAATACGCAAGAAAAACTGGACGCAGGAGGAGCTTGAAACAAGCAAATTTCTTGTAAGAGAGCCTTTGGAGAACAAAGGCAGGTGGAAAGAGGTTTTCGGAAACGACAATCCGCTGCATTTGGAGATAGGCTGCGGAAAGGGTAAATTTGTGGCGGAAATGAGCAGGCTGCACCCCGATGTAAACTTTATAGGTATGGAGCATTTTACACTTGTGGCGGCAAGGGCTTTGAGAAAGTGCAAAAGACTTGAAGCAGGGGATAATGTGCTTATTATGGAAAAGGATGCGGAGGAGCTGGAGGATATTTTTGCTGCCGGTGAGGTTGAAAGAATATATCTTAATTTTTCAGACCCATGGCCCAACAGAAAGAAGTGGCGGAAAAAAAGACTTACAAACGAAAGATTTTTAAGCAGATACGAACATATTTTTGGGGATAAAGGCGAGGTATTTTTAAAAACGGATAATATGGAATTTTTTGAGTATTCCATAGAGGCTTTATCTCAGCAGGGGTGGAAGCTTAAAAACATAAGCCTTGATTTGCACAAAAGCAGTTTTGAGGGAAATGTTATGACGGAGTACGAAAGCAAGTTTTCGGAACAGGGTATGCCTATTTACAGGCTTGAGGCGGAGTATACAAAAGTTATATAATATAATTAACATAATTATAATAAGGAAGTGATTTTTACGGGCAGACTTCGTTTAAAGGCGGCAAGTATTTTTTACAGACCCTTTTGCGGAAAGAAAGAGAAGAAAAATTCGGACAGGAACACGGCTGATGAAATGGAAGAGGAGCTTTGCAGAATTTTTAACAGTAACAGAAAATGAGAAATACCCCCAAGGCATTAGCCAAGGGGGTTTATATTATTCTATTAACATTCCTCTTACAAAGCCTGTGCCTTGCTGGCTGCGTTTGCCT
>CAYMAA010000087.1:0-6806 GCA_964388305.1 uncultured Lachnospiraceae bacterium
AGGTGGCAAATTCTATTTATTTTTTAACAATTTTTCTTTATTAAGGCTTTGTATTTCGGTTTTGTAATAACCAAGCGCTAAGGCTTGCGCAGGGGCGGCGAATGTGACGGCTGCAGTCGGCACATTCGCCGCCCCTGCCACACCCCTCCCCCGAGGGTCGCCGTTTCCGGACGGCTTTTAAGCCGTCTGAAACGGTGAGCAGCCTTAAAAAATACAGAAAATTAATTTGACGTTAAAGGAATAATACTATATAATATAGGAAACACTGATAAATTTTATCGATTGACAGAAATGAGGGATTTTTTGGAGTTATTGGATATTTTGAAAAAAGCCGGAAGGGCAGATGAATTTGAAAAATCTTCCAACTACTATTTTGAAAGACATATATGCCCCGCAGACGGGAAAGAAAGAAAAATTATGATGGATTTTGTTTTGGAAAACGAGGGGATGAAGGACGTTATAAGGTTTGGTATATGCCCCGAGTGCGGAAAGGTATATTATCACAAGGATATTAATACAAAGCTTTTTTGATATTTTATACAGCAGGAGGAAATGAAAAATGGCTGACGAAAGAGAAAACAAGTTTGGTGAAACTGCGGGATTTATTCACAATTATATACTAAAGGATTTAGAGGGGGAGCTTAATAAAATTCACACACGTTTTCCTCCGGAGCCAAACGGATATTTACACATTGGTCACGCAAAATCCATTTGTCTTAATTTTGGCTTGGCAAAGCTATACGGCGGAAAGTGCAATTTAAGATTTGACGATACCAACCCCGCAAAGGAGGATATGGAGTTTGTCAACTCCATTAAGGAGGATATTAAATGGCTTGGTTTTGACTGGGGGGACAGACTTTACTACGCATCTTCTTATTTTGATAAAATGTACGAATATGCTGTTGTTCTCATTAAAAAAGGCAAGGCATTTGTTTGTGATATGAGTGCGGAGGAAATGAAAAAGGCAAGGGGCGACCTTAAAACCCCGGGGGTTGAAAGCCCTTACAGAAACAGAAGCATTGAAGAGAATTTAGATTTATTTGAAAGAATGAAAAACGGGGAGTTTGCCGACGGAGAAAAGACTTTGAGAGCAAAAATCGATATGAGTTCTCCCAATATGAATATGAGGGACCCCGTAATTTACAGAATTTCTCACAAAACACACCATGCCAGCGGCGACAAATGGTGCATTTACCCCATGTACGATTTTGCACACCCTGTTGAGGACGCCATTGAGGGAATTACACACTCCATTTGCACATTGGAGTTTGAGGATCACAGACCTTTATATGACTGGGTTATTAGAGAAATTGGTGTTTTTGAAATTATACCAAGGCAAATTGAGTTTGCAAAGCTTAATTTAACGGATACCATTATGGGAAAGAGATATTTAAGAAATCTGGTTGAAACAAATCAGGTGGACGGCTGGGACGACCCTCGGCTTTGCACTATTTGCGGAATCAGAAGAAGGGGATATACTCCCGAAGCGGTTAGAGCCTTTTGTGAAGGAGTGGGAGTTGCCAAGGCAAACTCCGTTGTGGACCAAAGGCAGCTTGAATATTATGTAAGAGAAGATCTTAAAGATAAGGTACCTGTTGCCATGGCGGTTATTGACCCTGTTAAGGTGGTTATTACAAACTATCCCGAAGGCGAGAGCGAAATGCTGCCTGTTGAAAATCACCCAAGCAACGAGGCTTTTGGCACAAGGCAGGTAAAATTTGGCAGAGAAATATACATTGAAAGAGAGGACTTTATGGAAGAGCCGCCGAAAAAGTATTTCAGGCTTTCTCCGGATAAAGAGGTAAGGCTTAAAGGAGCATACTTTATTAAATGTACGGGAGTAAAAAAGGACGAAAACGGCAATATAACGGAAATTTTGGCAACATACGACCCTGAAACAAAGGGAGGAAACTGTACCACAAGAAAGGTTAAGGGAACAATACACTGGGTATATGCTCCCGAGGCGGCAGATGTTGAGGTTAATTTATACGAAAATCTGGTTGTTGCAGATGAAAGCTCCGATAACGGCTACAGCTTAAATCCAAATTCTCTTAAAACTGTTGCGGCAAAGGCTGAGCCGTGTCTTTTAAAGGCGAAGGCTATGGACAGGTTTCAGTTTATGAGATTGGGTTATTTTGTGGCAGACAGCAAACGCAGTACGGAGGGCAAGCCTGTATTTAACAGAATTGTTTCCTTAAAAAGTTCATTTAAGCCAAATCAGGCTTAATAAAGGCGGATTTTTATGAAAAACTATGACTATGATGATTTTGACGGTTACAAAAGACCGAGAAAAAAAGTAAAAAAACGGCGTAAAAAAAGCGGTGTGCTGCTGTTTTTCAAATCCTTGTTTTTAACTGTTATTTTGTGCGGAATTATATTTTTTGCCGTATACATTCCTTACACTTATTTGAATACAAACAATGAGGACGACTTTTTTGGCGGAAACAACAGAGTTGCCGCTTTCCTGCTGAGTATACCTCAGGGCATATATCACTTTTTTCACGGTGTGGGCGAGGGGGACTTGCAGGAGGCTTTTTCCGTCAGCATTGGAGAAACGAACCTTGTTGTTTTGGGTACGGACGAGGACGGAACAAGAACGGACACAATTATGGTTATGAACTACAATCCCGACAACCAAAAGGTTACTCTTATATCCGTTCCGAGGGATTCCTACATTGAGGTTGATGATTTTGATTTTGAAGCAATGCAGTCGGAGTACCCTGAGCCGGGCAGCAACGGAATGAAAATCAATGCGGTTTATCATTATGCGCCCGAGGGCGAAAAAGAGGATATGGTTGTTAAATATGTAAGCCGTGTTACGGGACTTGATATTGACTATTATGCTTTGGTTGATTTTGACGCTTTTAAATATCTGGTAGACTCGGTTGGGGGCATTGAGTATGATGTGCCTATGGATATGAGCTATTATGACCCTGAGTTTGATTTTAAAATTGATCTTAAAGCAGGCTTGCAAACCCTTAACGGAGATGAGGCGGAGCAGCTTGTAAGGTTCAGAAAAGGCTACGCAAACCAGGATATTGGGCGGGTGGCTACTCAACAGAGCTTTGTTAAGGAGCTTATAAAGGCTCTTGCGACAAAGGACAATATTATAAAAAATCCTACGGCTTATATTACAACTGCCATTAAATATGTAAAAACGGATATAGGCTTAAGCGATGCCGTTAAATATTTTACAATTTTGGACAAAATCAATTTGGAAGCTATAGACAGCTTTACTTTGCCCGGCACTTCTGCAATTATAAACGATTCTGCCTGTTACCAATTGGACGAAACGACTATTTCAAGCCTTGTGGCAGATGTTGAAAACGGAACTTACGGTGTTCAAAGCGAAGAGAGCGTAAGCAGTGTCGGCAAGAGCATAGTTGTGCTTAACGGCGGCTATACAAGCGGTTTGGCAGGTGTTTTTAAGGGCAGGCTTGAGGCTGACGGATTTACCGTTAGCGAAATTGGAGATTATGACGGACTGAAGTCCGATGTTACAAAAATTTTCGTTAAGAACGATGGCGAGGGTATTGACCTGCAAAAATATTTTACGGACTCTATTATAATAGAGGGTGAGGAGGATATGCCTGCGCCGGGTGATATTGTAATTGTTATAGGAGTTGAAGAAACTGCGTAAGGGCGGTGATTGATATAAAAACATTGGCTGTTATCGGCGGCGGAGCATCGGGACTTTTTGCTGCCATTAACGCCGCTTATGCGGCAAAGGGAAGAGCAAGGATTGTTGTTTTGGAAAGAATGACAAGAGTTGGGCGAAAAATATTGGCAACCGGCAACGGACGGTGCAACTATACAAATATTAATGCAACATGGGAGCATTATTACGGAAAGGACAGAAGCTTTGTAAAGGCTGTCCTTTCTGAATTTAACGCCCGTTGGGTGATGGATTTTTTTGGCAGGCTGGGTGTTTTGGCAAAGGAGGAAAACGCAGGAAAGGTGTTTCCTTATTCCGACCGCGCGGAATCCGTTTTAGACGCTTTAAGGCTTGAGGCGGAGCGTGTTGGGGTTGAAATTAAAACAGGCTTTGATGTTAAAACAATTGTTAAAAGAAACGGTATTTTTAAAGCCGTGTCTTACAAAGGTGATGTTTTTACGGCAAACAGTGTTATTATTGCCTGCGGCGGAAAAGCCTCTCCCGATTTGGGGTCGAACGGAAGCGGATACGGTTTACTAAAGAGCTTTGGACACACCATAACGGATTTAAGTCCTGCTTTGGTACAGATAAGGCTTAAAGGAGAGTTTTTAAAGGCTCTTTCGGGCATAAAAATTAAAGGCAATCTAATGCTGTTTGTAAAAGATAATATTGTAAAAGAGGAATACGGAGAAATTTTGTTTACGGACTATGGTGTTTCGGGGCCTCCCGTATTTCAGATTTCGGGATTTGCGGGAAGATATAAAAAATGCTCTCTTTCCATAGATTTTATGCCCGAGTATGATTTAAACAGTGTTTTTGAGCTTTTAAGCATTAGGCGAAAGGCGCTTTCTCACCTTACAATGGAAAACTTTTTTGTGGGAATGTTACATAAAAGACTGGGAAACATTATTGCAAGACGCTGCGGTATTGAAAAGCTTTCATTTAAGGTTAGTGATTTAAGCAAAGAGCAAATTTGGAATATGGCTTATTGCATAAAGCTTTTTAAGGCGGAAATTGAGGGACTTAACGGCTGGAAAAACGCTCAGGTTACGGCAGGGGGAGCAGAGGTTAAAGAGTTTGATGATGTCAGTATGGAGTCTTTAAAAGTCAAAGGCTTGTATTGCTGCGGAGAGATTTTGGACGTGCTTGGTGAATGCGGCGGATTTAATTTGCAGTGGGCATGGGCAAGCGGCGCAGCGGCAGGCAGAAGCGCAGGGGAGGCTTTGACTGCTGAGTAGTCCGTTTGGTTTATGCTTATATTGCATATTTTGTTGGAGGATTGGGCTTTGATAAGAATAAACGGTGTAAAGACTTCGGTTAGAAATGAACTGAATGATGAGTTTTTAAAAAAGCTTGTGGGGGAAAGGGTTAAGAGAAAAATTAAGTCCGTGCGTCTGTTTAGAAAGAGTATTGACGCCAGAAACAGGGAGAACATTATTTACAATTTAACTTTAGATTTTGAATGTGACGGAGAAAAAGCGCTTTTAAAAAGGAAGAGCATTAGTCCGATTAAGGAAGTTAATTATATTATTAAAAAAGCGAGAAGTACAAAAAGACCTGTTGTTATCGGGTTTGGGCCCGGCGGTATGATGAGCGGACTTTATTTTGCCGAGGCAGGCTTAAAGCCTGTTATTTTGGAAAGAGGAAAGGACGCTGACAGTCGAAAAGCTGATGTTGACGGCTTTTTTGGCGGCGGAGGACTTAACAAAGAGAGCAATGTTTGCTTTGGAGAGGGCGGAGCAGGCACTTTTTCCGACGGCAAGCTTAACACGGGAGTGAATGACCCGAGAATAAGATATATTCTTAAACGGTTTGTTGAGTTTGGCGCTCCGGAGGATATTTTATACAATGCAAAGCCTCATGTGGGAACAGACAGACTTATTGAGGTTGTTAAGAACATAAGGAAGAGAATTGAAGCGCTTGGGGGAGAGGTGCGTTTTGGAGCAAAGGCGGAGGACATTCTTATAAAAAACGGCGCTGTTTGGGGAGTTTCGGCAGGAAACGAAATTTTTGAAGCAGACAAAGTTGTTTTGGCAACGGGTCATTCCGCAAGGGATACATTTGAAATGCTTTTTGCAAAGGGTTTTGTAATGGAGAAAAAGGGGTTTTCCGTAGGTGTGAGAATAGAGCACAGCCAAGAGTTTATTAATAAGGCTCAATACGGTGATTTTGCCGAATTTTTGCCTGCGGCTGACTATAAACTGTTTACTCATTTGGAGGACGGACGAGGGGTTTACAGCTTTTGTATGTGTCCCGGAGGGGTTGTTGTGGCGGCTGCAACAGAGGACGGCGGCATTGTTACCAACGGTATGAGCAATCACGGCAGAAGCGGAAATAACGCAAATTCCGCCATATTGGTAAGTATTATGCCAAAGGATTTTAAGGGGGACAGTCCTTTGGAGGGTGTTCTGTTTCAACGGACGCTTGAAAGAAAAGCGTACAAGCTTGGCGGAGGGGGTTTTGTTGCTCCCGCTCAAAACGTGGAGGACTTTTTGGCAGACAGAGGAACTGCAAGGCTTAAAAACATAACGCCTACCTACCGACCGGGAGTTGTCGGAGCAGATTTCAAAGAGCTTTTTCCTCCCTATATTTACCGCTCCTTGCAGCAGGGATTAATCAGGTTTGATAAAATGCTGCACGGTTTTGGAAGTAATGCGGTTATGACGGGGGTTGAAAGCCGTTCAACCTCTCCCGTAAGGATATTGAGGGACAGAGAAACCCTTGAGGCTGTTGGGGTTAAGGGGGTTTATCCCTGCGGCGAGGGCGCAGGCTATGCAGGGGGTATAATGTCAGCTTGCGCAGACGGACTGAAATGCGGTGAAAAAGCCGCCGCAAGCATGGATTAAATTTTTTAAGGGGGAATAAATATGTTTGGAGCAAAGCAAAAAACGGAAAAGGCTGTTGGCGAGCCTGTTATAAGGGCAAGCATCTGTACAGGCGAAAGGGTTATCGGTTTTAGGGTGGACGGCAGGCTTGTTAAAGGCGAAATTGTAAAAACCGATGAGGATATTGTCAGCTTTTGTAAAAAATACGGAATAAAAAAAGATGACGTTAAAACGATTTATTAATTGTAAAATGAGATTGGCGAGAGCTTGAGCAGACAGTGAAAAGAATGACAACGGCAAGCTATTGATAAAACAAGCGGAAAAAG
>CAYMAA010000088.1:0-6777 GCA_964388305.1 uncultured Lachnospiraceae bacterium
GCGTCCGAGCCTAAAATTACAGGTGCGGATTGACGCTTGCACTCTTCCAAAATTTGTAAAATAATTTTTTCGCCGCCGCTACGGGAGTTTTTTGGGTTAAGGGAGGCATTATTAATTTCTATAAGAGTGTTTGAGGCTTTTGCCGCAGCAACAACGGCTTTTACGTCTATAGGGTAACGGGGGTCGCCGGGGTGCCCCAAAATATGGATTTTAGGGTTATTGGCGGCATTAACAAGAGCGTCGGTTGCGGTGCAGGGGTCAATACAAACGGTATGCAGGCTTGCAATTACCACATCAAGCCTATCCAAAATATAGTCGGGGAGATCTATTGTGCCGTTATTATCCAAAATATTAAGCTCAACCCCCTTTAAAACACGTATTCCCTCAATATAATCGGGAAGAATGTGGAGATTTAAAAAGTGGAGCTTGTTTGCACCGCCGGGCATTTTGGGGGCGTGATCCGTTATGGCAATGAAGTCCAACCCTATGGACTTTGCATAGCGTGCATTTTCCGTAATTGTGCTATAGGCATGACCGCTTGCAACGGAATGAATATGGCAATCAAATTTATACCGCATTTAGCTCATCTCCTTTAATAGAGGGTCGGTTAAGCCGTTTTTGGCAAAGGCGGCGGCTCTGTCCCTACAAGTGCCGCAAATGCCGCAGGGCTTTGTTTTGCCCTCGTAGCAGCTCCATGTAAGCTCGTAGGGTACTAAAAGGCTTGTACCTGTTTTTACTATTTCCCATTTTGACATATTAATAAAAGGCGCTTCAAGTGTGAGCAAGCCGCCGCTTCCCTCATAAATTGCCTTTCCCATATATTCCGCAAACTGTTTGGAGCAGTCGGGATAGGCATTGCCTGCGGCATCGTCCTTATGAGCGCCGTAGTAAATTTTGGAGCAGTTTTTGGAAAGAGCCATTGCCGCCGCCGAGGAAAGGAAAAGACCGTTTCTGAAAGGGACATAAGTGGAAACGGGGGCGGAGTTGGTTTTTTTAAGCTGCTCCGCATAGGTTTCCTTAGGGATTTCCTCCGTTGAGTTTGTGAGGAGAGAGCAGTTGCTGAACTGAAAAACAGGGGTTAGGTTTAGCTTTAAATGCTCCACGTTATAGTAGGCGGCGGTGTCCTCCGATGCCTTTACTTCCCTTATATGCTTTTGCCCGTAGGATATTGAAAGAGCAATTACATTTGAGCTGCCGTATTTTTTAACCGCCACGGCAAGGAGGGTGGTGCTGTCCAACCCACCGCTTAACAATACCATTGCTTTCATTTTCAAAACCTCCCGTTTAATCTGCTTTGCAGCGCCAAATCTTCCGAAAATCTGCCACGGAGTGTGGTGGTGTAGGTTTTTGCGGAAGGCTTTTTTATGCCTCGTGCCGTCATACAGCTATGGCTTGCCTCTATCATTACCGCAACATCGGAAGAGCCTGTTATAATTGTCATAATTTCGGCTATATCGCTGCCCAAACGCTCCTGCAGCTGAAGCCGTTTTGCCGCCATATCCGCAATACGGGCAATTTTGGAAAGACCCGCAACCTTGCCCTTGGGTATGTAGGCTACGCTGACTTTCATATTATACATAAGCGCCATGTGGTGTTCGCAGTAGCTGAAAACCTCAATATCCTTTACCAAAACCATATCCGACGAAGATGTTGCATAATCTTCTTCATCAAAGGTTTTATTAAACATTTCCGCAATTTGCCCGTTGGTATAGTTCATACCCTCACAAACCTCTTCATACATTTTGGCAACACGCTTGGGGGTTTCCTTTAAACCCTCTCTTTCGGGGTCATCTCCCAAAGCCTTTAAAATTTCTTTTATGTGATATTCTATTTTGCCTGTATCTATCATTTTTAAACACCTCTCTTGTTGGGATTCCAAATGAATTTATGGAGCTGCAGCTGCAGATTTATATTATTCATTTTGTTTTTTATCATAAAATCCACAATTTGGGCAGGGTCAATTTTGCCAAAAACGGGACTTAAATAAATTTTGCACTGTGGTTTATAGGTTTGTATTATGTATTTTGCTTTTTCAAGGTCTGTAACCGAGCCGCAAACAAATTTTAGCGTGTCTTTTTCATTAACATAATTATAGTTGGATAAAAGCATGGCGCTTTCCATATTGCTAAAGGGCAATTTATAGTCCAGCGTAAAGACCGGGCGGTTGGGGAGTACAATATATGGGGAAATATCCACACTGCCGTTTGTTTCTATTTCCACACTTAAAAAATCGTCCTCGGAAAGCTTTTTTAACAGAAGGGCAATGTTTCGCTGGAGCAGCGGCTCGCCGCCTGTTAGTGTTACATTTTTAATGCCCGTGGATTTTATATATTTATATATTTCCTGTTCCGTCATTGGGGTGAATGGGGTGTTTTTTTGGTTTGCCCAGCTTGTGTCGCAATAGGAGCAGTTTAGGTTGCACCCTGCAAAGCGAATGAAAACCGCTGTCTGCCCTGCCCTTTGCCCTTCGCCGTTTATGCTTGCAAATTTTTCCGCTACTTTATATTGTGCCATTTTAGTCCTCGCTGTAAGATGCGCAGTTATTGGGGGTTTCGTAAACCTGTGCCTGTTTTACGTTATAACCCAGCGCTTTAAATTTATTGTAGAAATATTTTGAAAAGTTTTCCGCAGTGGGGCGGAAAGGCACGGCAGTTATTTTAAAGCCCTCATCGGCAAGGGCGGCGAGGGTGGCAGGTTTTAAAGAATTTTCTTCTATAATAAGGGTGTGGTCTAATTTTTCCGTTTCCTTTTTTACATCATTTTTTAATGTTACAAAGTCGCAGAGCATTCCTCTTGTTTGCACCTGTGCGGAAAGGCTTTGGCTTTTTACTTCTATTATAACTCTCCATCTGTGACCGTGTATGTTACTGCATTTTCCCTTATAGCCCGAGAGAAAATGAGCCGAGTCGAAGCTGTTTTCTGTTTTAATTGTGTACATTGTTACCTCCTAACCCTCAAAAATGCAATAAAAAAAGGCATACTATGCCTGTTTTAAAAAAGCCATAGTTTTGTTTTAGGACAGGAGGGTTGCGAACTGTCCGAAAAAAGTATTATCTATAAATCAATATTATCACATAGTGGGTTTAATGTAAAGGGGTTCTTTGGGTTATTTATAATCAACAGATGATTTGGATTGATTTACAGACATATTATGTTTTGCCTGTTTTCTTATAACATCTAAAGCACTATAGGTATCGCCTACATTAGTTATGTCAAAAACCTTTACGCACTGTTCAAACCACGTAAATTCACTTGTAAGAGCCTGAACAAAGAATGTTGCTTCTGCATCTGTAAGCTGCATATTGGAAACATATCCGGAGCCTTGCCTGTGAGTAAAATCGTTATTTTTCAAAAATTTTTCTATATCCCAGTATGCTTTTCTCCAAAACAATTTGGGATAATTATCCTTTAGCTTTGCAGTATCTAAATCAAAATTAAACGCTTTATAGTATCTTTTTTCGCTTTTCATATTGCAACCTTGAGATTTTTTTCCTTTATTATTTGCAAAACATCTTCAACAGAGTCATTGTTATACCAAATGACCTTTGATACATTTTGCATAAACCACTCAGCCTTAGCTAATGCCCAAAAGATACCCCACATACAACCAAAATCGTGTTCACTGCCATTATCACGATAAGTGCCTTTGCCGATTTTTTTCAAATTGTCTTCGGCAAAAATTTTATCGAGGAAATTGTACATTTTATCCAAATCATATTTTCTTTCTCTTATAACCTTTTCTTCATCAAAAGCAATTTCAAACTTCAGCATATCCATAACCTCCTTAAAAATTACTCATTTATAATGTTATTTTACCATAACTCCAATAAACTATCAAGGCAAATTTTTCATTGTGATTGTATTGCTTTGGGGATTTTTGCAAAATATTTTGGAGATGACAAAAATTTAATTTGTTTTATGTGTAAAATATGGTATAATTGAA
This sequence comes from uncultured Lachnospiraceae bacterium, assembly GCA_964388305.1. Classification (GTDB taxonomy): domain Bacteria; phylum Bacillota; class Clostridia; order Lachnospirales; family CAG-274; genus JAJQCI01. Next base: position 3,944 of record CAYMAA010000088.1, read on the forward strand.
ATAACATATAAAAAATGCGGGAGGTTTTCAAATTATGATAAAAAGGGTTATATTTGGTGTAATATTTGTTTTGGCTCTTTTGTGTATGAGCGTAAGCTGTTTTGCGGCAAGCGCCAAGCTAAAGGAAAAGGCTGTTACTGCCTCAAAGGGTACGGAGCTTTCGGAAAACACAATAATTATTACACTTGGGGCAAACGAGGTTGAAAAACTGAAGGACAGCATAAGCATTTCCTTGGACGGCGCCGAGTGGAGCGGTTATGAGCAAAGCGGAAAAATCAACACAGAGGTTACATACGAAAAAACCTCGGAAAGTGTTTTAAAGCTGCACATTGCCGTAAACGAAAAAATGACGGCGGACGGCTACGTTTTAAACCTGCCTTTAAAATGCAGGATTACTAAAAATATAAGCCAAATAATTGCTGCGGTTGAATACGGCACAGGCTACAGCAAAAGCTCCCTTGCATTTGCAAAGTGCGCAGTGAGCAGGGCGGCGCTTAAAGGCAGTGTTATGGAGCATAAAAAAGGCGACAAGATTTTAAGGGGAGGAAACAAGCTGTTATTTAACAGCCTTACAATAACGGTTATTGGGGACGATGTGGAAAGAACGAAAAAAAGCATAACTCTTAAATATAACGGGGCAATTTGGTCCGATTACAACAAATCGGGAACGGTTGAAAACAGCAAAAATGTTAGCACTACATACACGAAGATTGATAACAATACTTTGGCTTTGCAGTTAAACGATGTACCGCCGTCAATTATGTATTCGGGTTATACCCTAACTCTGCCTTTAAGCGGAACAATTACAGGAACAGGGGAAATCAGCGTTACTGTGGATTTTGGACAGGATGACATTATGCCCTGTACGGTTGTTTTTGCAAACTGCCCCGACGGCGCAATCGGCATAAGCTCCAATAAATCCGACACTGTTTTTGGCGAAAACGGCAGAATTGACGGTATTGTTGTTACGGATAGCTCCACTCAAGGCTATAAAAAGAACACACAAATAATTGTTTCGCCTGTGCAGGCTTATCATTTTACCTCCGCGCCTGTTGCTGTGGGCGAGGGCAAGTTTGCAGGAAAGGTTAAGGCGGAAATCAGCAAGGACAACAACCAAAACTGCGTTATTACAATGACAGATGTAATTGAAGCAGGAGCTACGGGAAGTATTCGTTTGGACGGCGGCGTTGTTTCAAAAAGCGCCTCATACGAGCCTAAAGGAACGGATATAGAAATGAGTGTTGAGGCTGCAGGCTGGGAGAGTTATTTTGACAGTGCAAAGATAGGTACATATACCAAGGGGGCAAACCCTTACGGGCCTGTCAGCATTACTGTTAAAAACCCGTCTGCAAGTGCAAATATGTATGAGCAGGTTAGCGTTGTTACCGTGGGGGATAACTCAGGCAGGAAGTACTCAAAGGGCGATATGATAACCCTTAAATTTGACAATGATTTTTACTTTTTCACAAAATTAGGTGTGCCTAAAATGACTGCCGAGGGCAGCTTTGGCGGAAAGGTCGGCTTTGCCTTTAATGAGCAAAACAGGCAGGAGGCTTATATTGTTTTTAACGGTGATGTAGATACCTCCGTTGAGGGCAGCATTACCATGGACGGAATTGTTATTAAAAGGGATAAGGCAGATGCCTTTGGCTTTGTAAATTTAGCGGCTTATGTTAAAAATGACCCTTGCAGCTATACATCCGCACAGGCAGGAAAATATAATGCAGGCTTAACAGGAACGCTTTCCGAAGAAAAGGTAAACGGCGAGAGCAAAAATGAGGAGGCTTCCGCACCTGCGGAGGATAACACCGTTAAGGCGGTTTTTCAAATAGGTAATTTGGAATACACCATTGGCGGAGAAAAGAAAGAATTGCTCGCCGCACCTTATATTAAGGACGGCAGTACAATGCTCCCCATGAGAGCCGTGGCAGGTATTGTTGGCATTGGTGACGACAGCATAACCTTTTCTGACGGACAGGCTGTTTTTGAAATGGCGGACGGCAAAAAACTTGTTGTTACCGCAGGAGAAAAAACCTTTGCCGTGGGTAACGATAAAAAACAGTCGGCAACAGCGGCGGAAATAACCAACGGCACAATGTTCCTCCCTATGCGCAGCCTTGTTACCGCCTTGGGCATTGCCGATGATAAAATAGAATTTAATAGCGAAACAAAAGAAATTACAATAAAATAACCCCGCCACCACACACATTATAAAACCCTGCTTGTTCGCCAAGCAGGGTCTTTTACAATTAAATATTATTATTTGAATATGTTAGTATTGCCTTATTATTTAAAAATATCTGTTCCTTCATTTCCATTATCTTTTACAAGATCTTGTGTATCACTGCTTGTACTAACCATAATTATGTTATCTGCTTCAAAAGAGTTGATTTCCATAATTGGTGCAATATATTCTTTTTTCAATTTATATGCCTCCTTTGATTATTCTGTAGCTGTTACATATACTGTAGAAATTGCCTTAATAGTTTCATCTTCTACACTTTCGGGAACATTAATTATTTTAACACCCCACAAATATGTACCGTCACTTGCGGTTACTGTTTCTGTATCTGTAAGCTTAACACCGCTGTAAACCTTTGAAGATGTTGCATAAGGCTCTGTAGCTTCGGATAATTGCTGACCTATAAGCTTATCTCCGCTATTTTCAACCGCTGTTGCCGATACCTGTGATAAAACATAATATGTTGTTCCTGATTTGTATACACCAACTGCACCGTTAGTAGCAGGATCTGCAATTTTTTGTAAAGCTGATGTGAACTCTATTGATACAATATATAAATTACTGCCGCTGCTTTTAATCTCATATTCTGTAT
>CAYMAA010000089.1:0-6592 GCA_964388305.1 uncultured Lachnospiraceae bacterium
CCCGTGTATTGTAACAAGAGATGAATTTGGTACAGACCCTGTTAAAATAATATCCCGTGTAAACGGTGAACTCCGTCAGAACAGCTCTACAGACCTTATGATATTTAACGTGAATTATGTAATAGAAGAGCTGAGCAGCTACGCAGCGCTAAAGGCAGGCACAATAATTTCCATGGGAACACCTGCCGGCGTAGGCATGGGTTTTACACCTCCAAGGTTTTTAAAATCCGGAGATGTAATCGAATGTGAAATAGAAAAAATAGGCAAGCTTATTAACTATGTAAAATAAATTTGGAGATACTTATGAAAAGACCCCTGCCCGTAATTCTTTCATTTTTAATATGCGGTATATTCTGCGGCAGCCTAAGCCTAAGCCTTCCATGGTTTTTGGCTGCTGCTCTTTTCGCCTTTTCTTACGGCATAATTTTCTTTGCGGCATTTAAAATAAAACCTCTTATACTTCTCCCCGTATTTTTTGTGCTGGGTTTTATAATAAGCACAAAAGCAAACAATTTTAAAAATCCATACTACGACGCTTATGCGGATATGAATGTACCCGTTACCATTAGCGGTAAAATAGTGGATATTAACAAAAACAGCATAACGGTAAAATGTAATGACGGCGTTAAGTTTTACATTTATACAACCGCTGAATACAATATGAGCGATAGCGCTGATTTAACAGGCAAAATACGCACGCTTTCTCCAAAGCTTAACCCTGCGGATTTTGATGAAATTAAATATTACTCCAGGCAGGGCGTACATTATAAAATGTACGAGCCTGAAATTACCGTAACCTCCCAAAATAAAGATGTACGGTATCAAATATGGAGGCTTCGCACATATCTTTCAAATGCTCTTTCAAATATGTATTCCCAAGAAAACAGCGGAATATTAAGGGCAATGCTTTTGGGTGATAAAACCGCCCTTTCCGATGATATTAAAACACTTTATAGAAATGCGGGCATATATCATATTCTTGCAATATCGGGCTTGCATATTACACTTATTGCTTCTGCATTTTTGCTTATTTTCAAAAAGCCGAGGCATGGACTTATTATAATTGCCGCACTAACCGCATACTGCATATTTACAGGGTTAAGCGCCTCTTCTGTGAGAGCGCTCCTTATGATGTCCACATTAACTTTTGGCAGAATGCTGGAGCGGCGTTACGATATAATATCCTCAATATGCCTTTCCGCATTTTTAATACTTATCGTAAATCCTCTTTATTTGTGGGACTGCGGTTTTCTGTACTCATACTCTTCGGTACTGGGTATAGCTTTGTTTGCAGATCATTTTTCCAAAATATTTTTGTTTACAAAAAGCCGTATAAATAAATATGTTTCAACCTGTTTAGGAACAAGTCTTTCTGCGGTAATTATATCAAAGCTTGTAAATATGCTTTTCTTCTATACATTTACAATTTATGATTTTATTGTAAATCTTTTTGTTCTGCCCGTTATAGGTGCTGTTATAGGAGGAGGTGCAATTTCCCTTGTTTTATATGTTTTGCACATTAAGCTGTATTCCGTATTTGTTTGCGCCGTTTCTTTTATACTCAATTATTATAAGCTTGCGGCACAGACAGCAACAAGCATACCATTTTGCGTAATAACCTTCGGCAAGCCTGCCATAATATTTGCAGTGTTGTATATATCTGCGGTAATAGCTCTTAAAATTGCGCTTTCTTATAAGGTTAAAGCATTTTATATATTTTCGGCGCTTTCGCTTATAAGCGGACTTGGCATAAATACATATATTAACTCTTTTTCCGAGCTGGACTTCTTATATGTAGGTCAGGGTGACGGCTGCTGCGGATTTACAAACGGCATAACATTTACTGTAGACGGCGGAGGTACAAATGCGGATTTGTCAAAAGCCGATGAGGGTACATACACACTTTTACCGCACTTAAAATACAAGGGAAAAACGGAAATAGACTATGCTTTTGTATCCCATATAGATAATGACCATTTAAAAGCCATTTACGAAGCTGTGGGAAATATAAAAATTAAAACCGTTTATCTGCCAAAGGGAAATTATACGTCTGAGCTGTATGAGGCATTATTAAACAAAGCCGAAAAATACAACGTACCGATAAAATATTTAAAAAGCGGTGATAAGCTCACTATTGCAAAGGACTGCCATATAAGCGTAATTTCTCCCACAGATGAAATACTTAACAGCTTTGATGATGTAAATAACGGAAGTATGGTTTTTAAGCTCACCATGGAGAATACAACAATACTTTTTACAGGCGATATAACACAAAATGCGGAAGAAATGCTTTTAAACTCGGATATTTCTTCCGATTTAATAAAAATTCCTCACCATGGTTCAAAATACTCATCTTCAAAGGGATTTTTGGCAAAAGTAAATCCTGCCGCCGCCATAATATCCTCAGGCAAAAACAACATATATAACTTTCCGAGCAAAACCGTTAAAGACAATTTAAAGGAGCTTTCAATTCCTTATTATAACACAGCAGACGGCGGAGCAATAGTTGTATATCCAAAAAACGGAAAACTATACATAAAACAATAAGGCTGCTCACCATTCCATACGGATTAAAATCCGTACGGAACGGCGACCCGAGGGGGAATGGGGTGAGGGCAGTGGCGGTTAATGACGCCAAAGGCGTCATTAACCGCCACTGCTGCAAGCCTTAGCGTTTCGTTACAACACAGCATAAAAACCAATCGTTAGTTTTAATAAGCTGTTAGTTTATACGCCGGAAATAATTCCTTCAAATGCCGAATAACCCTTATACTCCGTCTTGTATTCAAACTCCATATTTTCGGTAACGCTTTCTGTATCATCACTTACGGTAACATTTGCAATAATTTTTACACCTTTTATTTTTTTCAGTTCACTGTCGGGAATATAAAATATTTCGCATATATCGGTGGAAGCCGATTCATAGCGTATGGCATTATACTCACTTTCCATAAATGACATTTTCCGGTTTATATCGTTTTGTGAAATTAAAACAGTTTTATTTTTATACACAAAATATATATCATAGCTATTCACTGTCACATCAAAGCGATTGTCCATAGATGCGTTTAACCAAAAGCAGCCCCCTCTGAATCCTTCTCTGTTCGCTTCAAATGCTATATTCTGATAATCCCTTATTCCCGAGCTGAAAACAACACCTTTAACATTATATTCCCGACTGTTTTCATATTCACTATAATACATATTGTATCCTGCCGGTAAAACAAAAACAGATATTAATACAAAACCCACTAAAATTCCTATCAGAATAAATAATATTATTAAAAACTTTTTTATCATAAGTAAACCTATCCCCCGTATTTCAATAACATTTCAAAATTACATTCTTATATATGTCTAACTTTATTATGCCTGTTTTTATAATTATATCATATAAAATTTATTTGTCAAAAAACTATAAACCGGTTGCAAAACCATTATCACTGCCTATTGACTTTTACGCTTTAAAGAGCTAAAATATACATATAAATATATAAAATATTTTTTCGGGAGAAATGCAAATGATTATAGTAATGAAACCATCAGCAACAAAAACAAATATAGAAAATGTATCCTCTTACATTAAAAGTCTTGGGTTAAACACACATATTTCACAAGGCAAATCCATAACAATAATAGGTGTAATAGGCGATAAAAAGCTTGTGCCGGATACTGTCAGGCTTTTTTCGGGTGTGGACAAGCTTGTGCATCTCACGGAAGGCTACAAATTGGTGAACAGAAAATTTTTTGCCGAGCCTACAACCGTTAATATAGGCAATGTAAAATGCGGTGCAGACACCCTAACCGTAGCGGCAGGGCCATGCTGCATAGAATCAGCCGAGCAAATGCTGGAAACAGCCGAAGAGGTTGAAAAAGCAGGGGGTACACTTTTACGCTGCGGAGAGTATTTTCCGGATACTGCGGAAGTCCTTTCCAAAATAAAGGCGAAAACAAAGCTAAAGCTTGTTGTGGAGGTAAAGCTGGCAGCTCTTGTACAGGAGGCGGCTAAATATGCCGATGTTCTTCTTATAGGCTCTTCAAATATGGAAAACAAGGGGATATTAAAGGAATGTGCCGCCACAGGCAAACCCGTAATACTCTGCCGCAGCATAGCCGCTACAATAGATGAGCTTTTAACCTCTGCCGAATATATAATGACAAACGGCAACGGCAATATAATTCTGTGCGAAAGAGGTATAAGAACCTACGAAACAGCAACACGCTATACCTTGGATTTAAGCGCAATACCTGTAATAAAATCCAAATCCCACCTTCCCGTTTTGGCAGACCCCAGCCATGCGGCTTATGTAATGGAATATGTAAAGCCTCTTTCCAAGGCGGCAACAGCCGCAGGTGCGGACGGTCTTATAATAGAAATACACAAAAACCCCGGCAGCTCCGCCACACAAGGCTCTCAGGCGCTTTCATTTAAAGAGTTTAACGATGTAATGCAGGCTATACGCCCCATAGCCCATCTTGAAAAGAGGAAATTTTAATGAAAAAAGCAGGTATAATAGGTTTTGGTCTTATAGGCGGCTCAATAGCTCTTGCGTTAAAAAACAGATGCAATATGGATATAGTTGCGTCCAGCCGCAGTGAAGCGCCTCTTAAACAGGCTTATGCAGACGGTGTGCTTTCAGACTATTCAGTAAACGATTTAACAATTTTTAAGGACTGCGACATTATTTTTGTATGCACTCCCGTAAGCAAAATAGCCGAATATGTTAAAAAACTGATACCAATAATTAAAAAGGACTGTATAATTACCGATGCGGGCAGTACAAAAGGAGAAATTTTCAAAGCGCTTTCTTCCTATAATATAAACTATATAGGCGCTCACCCCATGGCAGGATCGGAAAAAACAGGCTACTCCGCCGCAAAGGACTCTCTTTATGAAAATGCCTTTTATGTTTTAACCCCCTCCTCCGCCACCCCTAAAGAGCTTGTGGAAAGCTATAAGGAATTGGTTAAAAAAATAGGCGCAATACCCATCGTTATAGACCCAAGCAAGCATGACCATGTTGTTGCGGCAATAAGCCATGTCCCCCACCTGATAGCCGCAAGCCTTGTAAATATGGTGCATTCTCTGGACGATGAGGAAGAACACATGCACACCCTTGCCGCAGGAGGCTTTAAGGATATAACACGAATTGCCTCATCAAATGCTGAAATGTGGAGCAGTATTTGTGCCGAAAATAAAAATGAAATCCTTTCGGTAATGGACTCATTTATTGATAATTTCAAAAAATTTAAGAACGCAATAAATTCAGATGATTATAATAGAGTTGCGGAGATGTTTAAGTCCTCAAAACAATACAGGGATTCTTTCGACAGTCTGAAGGGAAGAGGCGCCTGCAAATCCTATACTCTTCGTGTGGATATTTTCGACCGCCCGGGCGCTATTGCCGAGGTCGCCGCAATTTTGGCGCTTAACGGCATTAACATAAAAAATATAGGCATTATGAATAACAGAGAATATACCGACGGTGTTTTGGAAATCCGTTTGGAAAGCGACTCTCATATAAAAGCCGCTGCCGCACTTCTGAGCAACCGCGGCTTTGGCGTAATTCTTTAAGCCTTAATTTTTTGTTGCAATTTTATAAAAAATAACCTGTTACCCCAAAATATATTGATTTTTTTCAAAACTTTTTTAATAAAGTCAGTTAAAATCCTTGACAATTTGTGGGAAAGGTCTTATAATGATTATGTTTGATTACCACTTCAATCCGTTAGCCCCGGAATTGGAAATTGTAATTTTAAACATGTAGTTTTTAGGAGGATTAAAATGAGAACCACTTATATAGCAAAAGCTGCGGAAATTGAGAGAAAATGGTTAGTAATAGATGCAACCGATAAAACTCTCGGTCGTTTGGCATCAGAGGTCGCCGCAATTCTCAGAGGTAAGAAAAAGCCTGCTTTTACACCTTTTATTGATACGGGTGATTATGTAATTATTGTCAATGCTGAAAAAATTGCCGTTACAGGTAAAAAGCTTTCCGATAAAGTTTACAGACATCATACCGGTTGGACAGGCGGTCTTAAGGAAACTTCCTTGAGTGAAATGCTTGCTAAAAAACCTGAAGAAGTTATAAGACTTGCAGTTAAGGGTATGTTGCCAAAAAATACTCTTGGCAAACAGATGTTAAAGAAGCTTCACGTTTACGCAGGTCCCGATCACAAGCATGAAGCTCAGAAACCTGAAGTTTATGATTTCCAAGGTTAATAGGAGGTAGAATAATATGGCATCAGTTAGATATTACGGAACAGGCAGAAGAAAGTCATCTGTTGCAAGAGTTTATCTTGTACCCGGAACAGGCAAAATAACCATTAATAAAAAGAGTCTTGACGAATATTTCGGTCTTGATACCTTAAAGCTTATCGTTCGTCAGCCGCTTGAGCTTACAGGCACAATCGGCAAATATGATGTGGAAGCAAAGGTAGAAGGCGGCGGAACAACAGGTCAGGCAGGCGCAATCCGTCACGGCATTTCCAGAGCCCTTCTTGAAGTTGACGCAGACTTGAGAGTTTCCTTAAAAAGAGCAGGTTTCTTAAAGAGAGATCCAAGAATGAAGGAAAGAAAGAAGTACGGCTT
>CAYMAA010000090.1:0-6511 GCA_964388305.1 uncultured Lachnospiraceae bacterium
AAACAGGGCAAGCCATTTGTGGGAAAGGCAGGTAAAAACCTTAATGAATTTTTGAATATGCTTAAGCTTAAAAGAGAGGATATATACATAACAAATGTGGTTAAGCTGCGGCCCTTTAAAATAAATCCAAAAACGGGAAGAGCCTCCAACAGACCTCCCAATAAGGAAGAGGTTGAGTTTTTCACACCGTTTCTTCACAGAGAATTAAAAATTATAAACCCGAAATATGTTGTAACGCTGGGTAATTTTGCGCTTAAAGCGGTAACGGAAAACAAAAATGCCGTTATAGGCGGCTTGCACGGGCAAAGCATGGATTTAGGCGCATTTAAGCTGTTTCCGCTGTATCACCCTGCATCTATTATATACAACCGCAGCTTAAAGGAAGTTTATGCCGATGATGTTAACAGGCTTGGAGAGTTAATTAATAAGGAGCGTTAAATTATGGAAAAGATTATAGATGATATTATTAACAGTTATTATGAACATAAAACCATTACAAAAATTAACTGTACCTTGCAGCCTAACAAAAAGACGGTTGTGGAAATATTAAATTCTTTGCAAAAGGTTATATTTCCCGGGTTTTTTGAACAGAAAAGGCTTACCGATGATAATATAAAATATTATATAGGCGATATTTTGGAAAATATAAGCTACAATTTAAAAAAGCAGATGATAAAGGCGTTTAACTGCACCTGCACAACACAGCAGTGCGTGGAGGAGCTTCAGAAAAAGGCAGACGTAATATGCGCTGAATTTTTGGAGAAGCTGCCTAAAATAAGAGAATATTTGGAAACTGATGTTAATGCCGCTTATGACGGAGACCCTGCGGCTTATAGTAAAGACGAAATAATTTATTCCTATCCGGGACTTTACGCAATAATGGTCAGCAGAATTGCTCATGAGCTGTTTTTGCTTAACGTACCCCTTATTCCCAGAATAATGACGGAACACGCACACAATTTAACGGGTATAGACATTCACCCCGGGGCAACTATAGGAAAGTACTTTTTTATAGACCATGGTACGGGAATTGTTATTGGCGAAACCACCGTTATAGGTGAGCACGTTAAAATATACCAGGGGGTTACTTTGGGAGGTATTTCCACATCGGGAGGGCAGAGCCTTAAAGGAACTAAAAGACACCCTACAATTGAGGATAATGTTACAATATATTCGGGAGCGTCTATTCTGGGAGGAAAAACCGTTATAGGCGAGGGCAGCGTTGTCGGCGGCAATGCCTTTATTGTCAGATCCGTCAAGCCGAAAACAAGGGTTACGGTTAAAAGTCCCGAGCTTAAATATCAGAATATTTGGAAAAAAAGCTAAGGGCAGCAAAGCGTGAACATAAATAATCTGTAAAAAATACAACCTGCATTACAATTTGTTAATGCAGGTTGTGTTAATTATGGTTTATATTTAATTAAAGAGAGTTTTAAAGCGGTTCATTGCCTCTTTTGTGTTTTCGTAGTTATTAAAGGAGGTAAGGCGGAAGAAGTTATCTCCGTTTTTGCCAAAGCCTGCTCCGGGTGTACCCACTACCTGAATTTCCGTAAGCATTTTATCGAAGAAATCCCAGCTATACATATTAAACGGACACTCAAACCAAATATAAGGGGAGTTTATACCGCCTGTAAAGTTTACACCTAAATCCGTCATTGTTTGGGAAATGAGAGCGGCATTTTTGCGATATACATTTATCATTGCCTTTGCCTCTTCCATACCCTCTTTTGTGAAAACGGCCTCTGCGCCACGCTGAGTAATGTAAGGCACACCGTTAAACTTTGTTGTTTGGCGGCGGTTCCACATATTGTTAAGAGAAAGCTCTCTGCCGTCTGCCGTTTTTTTAATAATTGCCTTTGGTACTACGGTGTAACCGCAGCGAGTACCTGTAAAGCCTGCTGTTTTACTGAGTGAGCAGAACTCCACCGCACAGGTTTTTGCGCCCTCTATGGAGAAAATGCTGCGAGGAAGGTCGGGTTGAGAAACAAATGCCTCATAAGCCGAGTCAAAAAGAATGATCGCATCGTTTTTGTTCGCATAGTCCACCCATGCTTTAAGCTGCCGCTTATTATAAACCGCGCCTGTTGGGTTATTCGGTGAGCAAAGGTAGATTATATCTGCCTTTACATCATCATTTGGCATGGGGAGAAAGCCGTTTTCCGCAGTCCCGTCCATATAAATTATATTTCTGCCGTTCATTATGTTTGTATCCACATAAACGGGGTAAACCGGATCGGGAACAAGTACGGTGTTATCTATTGAAAACATATCCGTAAAGTTTCCCGTGTCGCTTTTTGCGCCGTCGGAAACAAATATTTCATCTGCGTCAAGCTCTACGCCGTTACGGGCGTAATAGTCCTTAATACCGTTTCTTAAAAAGTCATAACCCTGCTCGGGGCCGTAGCCTCTGAATGTTTTTGCGCTTCCCATTTCATCTACCGCACCGTGGAGCGCCTTTATAACCAGACTACCCAAAGGCAGTGTAACATCGCCTATACCCAAGCGTATAACCTTATCCGCTTTATCGGGGTTGGCTTTACAGTAATCGTTAATACGCTTTGCTATTTCCGAAAAAAGATAGCTTTGCTTTATGTTAAGGTAATTTTCATTTAATTTTGCCATTTTTACATCTCCTATTTAATTATTAAGAAGTTTGTTTACGGAAGTCAGCTTTAAGCATACGCAAAATACGTCCAATGCCTTTGAAAGCTCTTCTTCGCCGGGGTAACTGGGAGCTATTCTTATATTGGAATCGTTAGGGTCGTGCTTTTTGGGATATGTTGCGCCTGCGCCCGTTAAAACAAGTCCCGCATCTTTACAAAGAGCAACAAGCTCCTTTGCGCAGCCGGGGAGAGTTTCTACCGAAATAAAGTAGCCGCCCTTTGGCTCTGTCCATTGTAAAATTCCGCTGTCCGTAAATTCGTTTTTAAATCTGTTTACAACCATTTCAAACTTAGGGCGAAGAAGCGCCGCATGGCGTTTCATGTGTTCAAAAATACCTCCGTGGGTTTTGAAAAAGTAAAGTGTACGGAGCTGATTTATTTTATCATAGCCTATTGTTTGATAGGTTAAATGAGATTTTATTTCTTTTATCATATCTTCCGATGCAGCCATAAGTGATATGCCTGCGCCCGAATAAGTTATTTTTGAGGTTGAAAAGAAGTAAACGGGTCTGTTGCTGTTGCCGTATTTATTGCAAAGCTCAAATATATCCGCAAGCTTTTCTCCCTCATCGCAGAGGTGATGAATACCGTAGGCATTATCCCAAAAAATTCTGAAGTCCTCTGCGGCTGTTTCCATTTTTGCCAAACGCTCCACTACCTCATCCGAAAAACAGCTTCCCGTTGGGTTGGAGTAAAGAGGTACGCAGAAAAGACCTTTAACGGCAGGGTCGTTTTTAACAATTTCCTCCACCTCGTCCATATCGGGGCCGTCCTCTTTAAGAGAAACATTTATCATTTCAACGCCGTATTCCTGCAATATGTCGAAGTGGCGGTCATAACCGGGAACAAAGCATATAAATTTTACTTTATCAAGCTTTCCCCATGGTGTTGCGCCCTGTGTGCCGAAAACCCAAAAGCGGTTAAAGCAGTCATACTCCAAATTAAGGCTTGAGTTGCCGCCGATTATAATGTTGTTTGGGTTTAAACCGAGAGCCTTGCCGAAATACTCCTTAACCTCGGGAACTCCGTTTAAAAGACCGTAATTTCTGGCATCTGTGCCGTTTTCCGTAATATATGTGCCGTATTGAGTTAAAATATCGTTGGAAAGGTCTAACTGGGCAGGCGAGGGTTTCCCTCTGGACATATCCAATTTAAGACCGATGTTTTTAATTTCATTGTAGGCTTTTTCAAGCTCTGCTTTTTGTTTTAAAAGCTCTTCCTTGGAAAGCTTTGTAAAATTCATTAAATTTTCCTCCTTACATAAGGCAGTTTGCCTTTATAAAAATATAAACACAGGCAAGCCTTAAAACCACTAAAGACCGCCTACTGTATTATATAGTAAAAACAGCGGTTTTACAAGACTTTTTAAGTTATATTTAATTTGTTGTTTACTTTTTATAAAAAAATCGGAAAAAATTAAATAGTTTTAAGAAAAATACATAAAAAGTTAAAAATTTATAAAAAAGTATTGAAATTGAGAGAAAAAGGTAATATAATTAATACATACGATGAGGGGTTGAAGCGGAAATATCTGCTTTGGCTTCTCATTTTTTTGTGTAATGTATACACAAAAATTGTTGAATTCCATGTAAAAAGCTGTACACCATTGTTTGGCATACAGCTTTTTTATATTCTGTTATATATCAGTTTCTGTTATAAAGCTCTGAAAAAAGTTTAAGACCCTGTGCGTGTCCGTCGTTTAATGCGTATTTTGAAATTTTAAACTCCCAGTTGCCGCTTGCTGTGCCGGGGGTGTTCATACGGGCGGAAGAGTCCAAACACAAAATATCCTGAAGAGGGATAATTGCGGTAGCCGCCGTTGAAGAAAAGGCAAGACGGATTAAATCCCATGAAATATCCGAGCCATCTCTGTTAAGATACATTTTTATATGGTTTTTTGCCTCTTCCGAAAGGTCATTCCACCAGCCTACGGTTGTGTTGTTATCGTGAGTGCCTGTGTAAACTATCCAGTTGGTGCTGCCGTAGTTATGGGGCAGATAGGCATTGCCCGAGCCGCTGTCGAAAGCAAACTGGAGTATTTTCATACCTGCAAGACCGAGCTCATCTCTTAAAATGTGTACCTCCGGGTTCAAATCCCCCAAGTCCTCTGCAATTATGGGCAGGCTGCCCAGCTTCTGCTCTATAGTGTCAAAAAATTCTTTTCCGGGGCCTTTTTTCCATTCACCTTTAATGGCGGTTTTTGCGGGATAGGGTATGTCCCAGTAGCTTTCAAATGCCCTAAAGTGGTCTATTCTTACCACATCTACAAATTTTAAGGTTTGCTTTAAGCGCTTAACCCACCAGCTGTAGCCTGTTTTTTTGTGATAATCCCAATTATAAACAGGGTTGCCCCAAAGCTGACCCGTTTCCGAAAAATAATCCGGCGGAACACCTGCAACAGACTTTGGAAAGCCTTTTTCATTGTAGTAAAAAAGCTCTCTGTTAAGCCATGCGTCAGCGCTGTCCGCACTTACAAATATAGGCATATCTCCTATTATTTGTATACCGTTTTTATTTGCGTATTTTTTAAGCTCCGCCCACTGCTTTGCAAACTCATACTGCAAAAAGCTGTAGTATTCAATTTCGTCCTTTAAAACCTTACGCCACTGCTGTTTTGCTGCTTCATCGGGGGTTAAAAGCTCCTGCGGAAAAGACGTAAATGAGGCGCCGTAAAACTGCTCCAAAATTTCAGCCTCCGTCATATAGCTTTTGGCACGTTCCGCAAAGGCAAAAAGGTCGTAAAAAACCTTGCCCGTTTTACGCATGGCAACATAATAATCTTTTATGGCTATAAAAAGGGTGTAATCATCCAGCCAGTCCGCATTATCCTCGCAAAACTTTACAAAAGGCTTTTTATCGCCGTATTTTTTAAACATTACAAAGGCTTTTCTGAAAAGGGTTTCCTTATATTCCTTTACCTTTTCATATTCAACCTTATTTTCGTTAAAATTCGGTATGTTGCGTAAATCCTCATTGCCCAAAAAGCCGTCGTTTGCAAGCTTATCCGGAGAAATGAGCATTGGGTTGCAGGCAAATGCGGAATAGCTTGAATATGGTGAGTTGCCGTAGCCTGTGTGGCTTAACGGCAGTATTTGCCAATAGGACTGACCTGCTTTTTTCAAAAAGTCTATAAAATTGTAAGCGCCCTCGCCCAAATCTCCTATGCCGTAGGGTGACGGCAGAGATGTTGGGTGAGCTAAAATGCCGCTTCTTCGAGTATTCATTTAAAAAACCTCCTCTTTATTAACACTGCATTATGTATAATATAACATATAAATTACAATTTTTCAATTTTAATATTAATATTTTTAAAAAAATCGGCAATAATATGTTATATAAATTTTAAATTTATACGGAGGTATTTTAATATGAAGAAAAAGCTATGTTTAATAATTTGCGCAGCAGGCATTGGGGCTGTTTTATTTTCAGGCTGCAGCGGCAGTAATAAAGGGGACGGCGGCGACAGCGGTGTTATGGAATCTACGGAGGTTACGTCTGAAGGTATAAACAATGATGAAAATTTTGATGAGGATATGGCAGACGGGGACAATGATGAGGGCATAACCGATTATAATGAGGAAACCTCTGAGACTATGGACGAGGAGGCGGCTGAAAGCACAACGGGTATGCTTGAGGGAGCTATTGACGGCGGTACCGTAACGGGGAGAGCAAGCAATCTTTTCGGTACGGATAACGGCATTGGAATGAGGGGAAGCGAGGACATTATCGGCAACAGATAACCGGTTTGATTAAGTCAAGGATGTTAGCAATACACTTTTTGCTGTCTGCGCATAACCGATGACATCAATAATGTTTTTGTATTCAGTAAAGATTGAAGCTCCTGCCGA
>CAYMAA010000091.1:0-6504 GCA_964388305.1 uncultured Lachnospiraceae bacterium
TTATTTCGGAGGGAGCATATACCTTTTTTTCGCTGTTTCCGTTGAGAATGTTAAACATTATAGAAAAACACAGCAAATTAGACAAATATAAAGCTATAAGAGATATATAAAAAATTACAGCTCGCAAATTCTTTTTCCGCAGAGGGGATGCACAAAATCGGGAGCAATTTCTTTTAAAGGTATTTTTACAAAATCTCTCAGCAAAATTTCTCTGTGAGGAATTGTAAGATCCTCTTCGTCCATAACAATATCATCAAAAAATAAAATGTCCAAATCCAGCGCTCTCGGCCCCCAATGTACGGTTTCTGTTCTGCCTGCGTCCTTTTCAATTTCCTTAACAAGCCTTAAAAGCTCTTTAGGCTCAAGTATTGTTTCAATTTCAATAGCGCCGTTTAAAAAAACATCCTGTTGGGTATAACCGTAAGGCTCTGTTTCTATAAATGAAGATACCTTTTTAATTCTTATACATTCATTGGTTTTAAGCGCCTTAATTCCAAGCTCCAAATTAGCTTGTTTGTTTCCCATATTGGAGCCTATACCCAAAAACACTCTGTGCCATTTTCGCCCCGTCCCTACGGAAATACACCCAAACTTGTGAGCAACAGGCGCAGACGGCTTTTTAACCTCCACATAAATCTCTTTTACACCTTTAAAGCAACAAAGTATTTCCTCCGCAAGTCCGTCAGCCGCCGTTTCTATAAGGTCAAATGTATTGTTAGCCATAAACTCAGCCGCAAAGTCGCAAACCTCGCTGTAGTTCACGGTTTTTTCAATGTCATCTCTTTCCGCAGCCTCTTTAAAATCCACTCCAAGACGTAAACTCACATAAAAAAACTGCCCTTGCCTTTTTTCTTCTTCAAGTACCCCGTGATAAGCATAAACCTCTAAATCGTCAATTTTAATAATGTCCATAAGCTCCGCCTTTCAAAACAGCCTCCGCCATAACAACCGCCCTTTTGTTTTGCAAAACATCATGCACCCTAACAAAAGCCGCGCCCTTCATAACACCTATAACAGTTGTGGCAACAGTACCCTCAACCCTTTCCGCCGCAGGCAAATCAAGGGTAAGTCCAATAACCGATTTCCGTGAAGTCCCCAGCAAAACAGGATAACCCAAAGCCTTTAACTCGTCCAGCCTGTTAATAACCTCTAAATTCTGATTGTAGTTTTTTCCGAACCCAACTCCCGGGTCTGTAATTATTTTGTCATCTTCAATGCCTGCCGTTTTTGCAATACAAATGCTTTCTTTTAAATCGCCAAGCACATCTTCAAAAAAATTTCTGTACTCTGCCTCTTTCCTGTTGTGCATAAGGCAGCAGCATACGCCGTATTTTTTTACAATGCCTGCCATTTTTTCATCATACTTAAAACCCCAAATATCATTTATCAAATCTGCACCTGCCTCCAAAGCAGCCTGTGCAACGGCGCTTTTGTAAGTATCCGCAGAAATAACCGCTCCAAACCTTTTTTTAATTCCCTCAATTACGGGAGCGGTTCTTTCAATTTCTTCACTGTCGCTAATCTTAACATAACCCGGTCTTGTGCTTTCTCCGCCCACGTCAATAATGTCCGCACCCTCTTCAATCATTTTTTCGCAGCGCTTCATTGCCCTGTCAAAGCTGTTCCACCTTCCTCCGTCGGAAAAAGAGTCGGGAGTAACATTTAAAATACCCATAATATAAGTATGCTTTTCAACATCAAATTCTCTTCCGCCGATTATCATAAAACCGCCTCCCGTATCAAATCTTTATGGAAAGATTTTTCCTTTCGTCACTCCAATAACAGCTTTGCTTGGCTTGGCACATATAGCATGGTCTTGAAAGCTTGTCCGCCCTGTAAAAAATACCTCTCAGGCTCTTTTCGCCATCAATCCCCTTATTTCCATGGCATAAAATCATTTCCTCAATAATATTCCTTTCTTCCTTGCTGAAGCCGCATTCATTTAATATGTTCTCCGCCATTTTTGCACTGTTTTTTCTGTGGTCGCCTGCCGCAGCTCTTCCGACATCGTGCATAAGCGCGGCGCCGTAAACAACCTCCCTGCTAACCTCCACACCCTCCTCCATGGCAATAAGCATCGCAATTCTTGCCACGTCCAAGCTGTGGCTTATATTGTGGCGGCAGTATATTCTGTCCCTTTCCAAATTGCTTATGGTTTCCATATATTCAATGTATTTACTGTTTTTGAGTATTAAATTTACTCTTTCCATATTTCAAAACCTCGCCAAGGTAGGATAACGAACCGCAGGCAACAACAACACCGTTTTTATCCGCTCTTTTTATCGCCAAATCTACCGCATTACGAATATCCGCGCACTCACATTCAATTCCCTTTTCATTTAAAATGCTTTTAATAACCTGTCCGTCAAGTCCTCTTTCATTTGGCGGAGTTATTGCAAAAACACTTCCCATAACAGGCAGCAGCTCATTTATAATACCAAAATAATCCTTGTCCTTTAATATCCCCAAAATAAAAACAGGCTTTTTGCCCCCAAAAAAAGCTTCAATACTTTCTCTTAACGCCCTTGCGCCGTGGGGATTGTGTGCCCCGTCACATATAAATAAAGGCTCTCTGCCAATAACCTCCAAACGGCAGCGCCAACGGGCGTTTTTCATACCGAGCCTAACAGTATCTTCATTTATATCAAAGCACAGCTTTTTAAGCGCCTTAAAAGCCTCCAACGCAAGAGCGGCATTTTTTAGCTGATACCCGCCCGGCATACAAATCTCAATGTTTTTAAAGCCGCCATAGTCAAAAACAGACCCGTCAATATTACATTTTTTAACTAAAATATCACTGCTATATGCTATATTAAGCTTGCACCCCATTTGTTCGGCTTTCGTTTTTAAAATTTCAGTAACATCACTGTCATTTTCCGCAATACATACAGGCACACCCTTTTTTATAATGCCTGCCTTAGCCGCCGCAATTTTTTCAATGCTTCCGCCAAGTATTTCAATGTGGTCAATTCCAATGCTTGTAATTACGCTTAAAACTACAGTATCTACAATATTTGTGGAGTCCTCAGCGCCTCCAAGCCCCGTTTCCATAACAACAATGCTGCAGTTATTTTTCGCAAAATATAAAAAGCTCATAATAGTTTCAAGCTCAAAAAGAGTAGGATCAATGCCCTTTTTGCCGCAAACATCTAAAATATATCCGCCGATTTTACAATATTCCTCACGAGTTATGCTTTTTCCGTTTATCTGAATTTTTTCAAAGCTATCCGTTACCGCAGGAGATACATACTGCCCGACCTTGTACCCTGCCGCCTGCAATACGGCGGAAATAAAAGCAAGCACGGAGCCTTTTCCGTTTGTGCCTGCAATATGTATAAACCTCAGCCTTTTTTGAGGATTTCCTACGGCACGGGCAAGCTCAAATGTTGTTTTAAGTCCATAACGGGAGCCTTTTTTGCCAAGCTCCCAAATCTTTTCAGTTAACTGTTCACAATTCATTTTTTGCCTTTCATAAAATAAAACCTGTTTTCGTTATTATCATTAATTCTTTCATACTCCTTAACAAAAGCTCCAATACTCCTGCCAACATCGTTGGGGAGCCTTTCTATACCGCAAATAGCCGCCGTAACAGACGTGCTGTATTTTTTGTTTTCAAATTCAAAGCCTAAATTAAGCTCCTTTATTATTTCGCTCCATATAAAATCCACATCATCCAAGCAGAAAATCACCCCAAAGGAATCGTTTAAAACCCTGCCGACGGTACATTCCATATTGTCCTCAAGCACTGTAAAAATAAACCTCATTGCAGCCTCTCCGGCTCCTATAGCTTCGTCCTCAAGCCTGTAATAATTGTTCAGGTTAACAAGCGCCACAAAATGCCTGTCCTTTTTTCGCCTGGGCGCTTCAATCAAAGCCTTAAATTTTTCCATAAAAACATATTTATTGTATGCGCCGGAATATCTGTCCATTTCTGCGGCGCGTCTTAAAGCAATCTCCTTTCTTATAAACCTGTCCACGTCCATAATATAGCCGAAAGCCTTTTCCGGTGCGCCTGTTTCGTCACATTCAATAACAAAGCTGTATTCCATATACCTGTATCTGCCGTCAGCCATTATCTTTTTACATATAAAGGACTCCGTATCTCTCCCTGCTCTTACGTTTTTAAGCCATTCGTTAAAGCCTGTTGCGTCATCGGGATGAATACCCAGCCTTTCGGGCGTAAAGTCCCTGTCGCCAAATTTAACAAGCTCTCTGCCGAAAATTTCACTGTAATAATCGCTGACAGTCATCCTTAGGCTTGCCAAATCCCACTCAACAAATATAATTTTTTTGTCCTCAAACAGCTTGGGGTGTTTTCTCATAAGCAGATCCGCCGCCGCTTCAGTGCTGTCCAGCTTATGTAAAGCCTCGTTAATCGCCTGCCTTACGCCGTCAATATAGGCATTGCCCGTTTTATTGCCGCTTATTTTATAGTTTCCGCTTGAAATAATGTCCTTCACATCGTTGGTCAGGCTTATTAAAGGCTTTTCATAATATTTCTTCATAACATAAAATGCTATAAGCCCTATTGCCCCAAGCAAAACGCACATTGCCGCAATAAACAGCCTTGCAAGAACAAAAAAATCGTACATATCCTCCTCGGATAAAACATAATAGCACTTCCAGTTGATGTTGTATTCGTCAAGAGCTATAACATTTTTGTAAATAAAACAATTTCCTATATTTAGGCTGTCCTCTTCGTTTTCCCACAATCCCGCAAGATTTATCACCTTGGAAACCTTGTCGCTGATATATTCGGAAATTACACACTGCCCGTTTTCATCGTAAAACAAAAAACAGTCCTCTCCTGTTCCGTAAACAAACTCGGAAACCCCTGTAAGAAACTCCGTATCCAGCAATGCGGTAATATACCCTATGCTCACTCCGTCCTCTATAACAGGCGCAGATATAACAATGCGGCTTGTTTCCCCTTCCATAATAAAGCCGGAAACCACCGTTTTTCCGTTATTGCTCTTAATATACGCTCTTTCACTGCTTCCAAGCTCTGTGGTAACATTGTATAAAGAGCCTAAAATTTCACCATCGGGAAGGATAAATAAAATATCCTCGGCATATTTGTAATCCTTGCCTCCGTTTTTTATTGTTGAAACAAGCTCCTTATAAGCCTGTTCGTCGCCCTTAAAAGCCTCCTTTGTTAAATTTAAAACGGCTATGCTCTCCATGCTTTTAATATAGTCCGACAATAAATACTCTATAAAGTAAGCCGCCGCACCTGCTCTTGTTTCGGTTTTTGCCCTGTCATCATTTCTTAAAGTGTTTTCTCTTCTTCTAATGCCAACCTCGCTTACGGAAAAAATAACAATAATAAACACAATGTAAATAATCCGCAAAAGCCTTTTGCTACGCCCCACAGCAGCTCACCTCCCTGTTTTTTGCCAAATAACCTTTAATTTGTTTCATTGCTCATAATACTGTAAGCATCTGCGCAGTTTTTCATAAGCATAGCAATAGTCATAGGCCCAACACCGCCCGGTACAGGTGTTATTGCATAAGCTATCGGCTCAACACTTTCATAGTCCACATCTCCGCAAAGCTTGTTGTTTTCGTTTCGGTGTATTCCCACATCAATAACAACAGCTCCCTCTTTAACATACTCCGCATTTATAAACCTTGGCTTGCCTATTGCAACCACAAGTATATCCGCCCTCTTTGTAACATCCTTTAAATTCTTTGTTCTGCTGTGACATACAGTTACTGTTCCGTTTTCTCTTAAAAGCAAAACAGCCATAGGCTTGCCTACAATGTTGGATCTGCCTACAACAACACATTCCTTGCCCTCAATGTCAATACCCGTTCTTTTAATAAGCTCTATAATGCCTGCCGGCGTGCAGGGCAAAAATCCCTTTTCCCCAGTAAGCAATGCCCCGGCGCTTTGAATGTGAAATCCGTCAACATCTTTTTTTGGAGAAATAGCCTCAATTACCCTGCTTTCGGAAATATGCTTTGGCAAGGGCAGCTGAACAAGTATACCGTTTACGCCTTCGTCATTGTTTAATTCCTCAATAAGCTCCAGCAGCTCCTTCTCGCTAACCTCCTCGGGCAAATTAAATGCGCGGGAGCTTATGCCTACATAAGCGCAAGCATTTTTTTTATTTCTGACATATACGGAGGACGCAGGATCATCTCCAACCTGAATAACCGCCAGCGTAAGCTTAATCCCCCGCTTTCCCAGCTTTTCAACTCTTGCCTTAACCTCGTCCTTTATCTGTGCGGAAACAGCCTTTCCGTCAATTCTTATAGCCATAATATTCATTCCTTTCCTAAAAAAACAGCTTTTTTACCTTTTTTGATTATACCCCAAAACCGTCCCTTTATCAATACCCTTTTCTCATAAGTAATATCCAAAAAACTCTTCTCGTACTAAATTCCGTTGTAAATTCAGCTGTGGAATTTACTTTGAGAATTTACCGGAATTTACTCATAACCGGTTTTTGCTTATTATAAAAAATTTTACTTGCAATTCTGTTTTAACAGTGCTATAAT
>CAYMAA010000092.1:0-6344 GCA_964388305.1 uncultured Lachnospiraceae bacterium
TTTCCTTTGTTAATCATAACACCAAGAAAAAGGGTTGTCAATGCGGTTATTTGCTAAATTTAAGGAATTGTAAATTCTCAAAAATATAAATTTTAAAAATTTCAAAAAATGTATTGACAAAGAGGGAATTTCGTGGTAGTATAATACCTATCAAGCACATAGGCATTATATGTTTTGACAGGAGGGTAATTATAATGTATGTAAATGCTTTTTTTCGATGTTGTTTTGGGTGAATAGAGGCAATTAGTCTAAAATATATATTTACGGCAAAGCATATTACTGATTTATTATTGAAAAGGAGAACATATTATGAAAATTTATGAAAGAATTACGGATTTAATTGGCAATACACCAATTTTGGAATTAAAAAACTACGAAAAGGAAAATGGACTTGCGGCAACAATTCTCGCAAAGCTTGAGTACTTTAACCCTGCAGGAAGTGTTAAGGACAGAATTGCAAAGGCTATGATAGACAAGGCTGAGGAAGAGGGGCTTTTAAAGCCAAATTCCGTTATAATTGAGCCTACAAGCGGAAACACCGGCATAGGACTTGCGGCTGTTGCGGCTTCAAGAGGGTATAAAATTATTCTCACAATGCCGGAAACCATGAGCATTGAAAGGAGAAATCTTTTAAAGGCTTACGGCGCGGAGCTTGTTTTAACAGAGGGCGCAAAGGGAATGAAGGGCGCTATTGCAAAGGCGCAGGAGCTTGCGGACAATACACCGAACAGCTTTATTCCCAGTCAGTTTACCAATTTGGCAAACCCTACAGCACACAAAAACACAACAGGGCCTGAAATTTGGAAGGATACAGACGGAAAGGTTGATATATTTGTTGCGGGCGTCGGTACAGGCGGAACCGTAACAGGTGTTGGCGAGTATTTGAAGGCGCAAAACCCGAATGTAAAGGTTGTTGCGGTAGAACCGGCAGGTTCGCCGGTTCTTTCAAAGGGAGTTTCCGGCTCTCATAAAATTCAGGGCATAGGGGCAGGGTTTGTACCCGATACACTTAATACGGAAATTTACGATGAAATTATAACGATTGAAAACGAGGACGCATTTGAAACAGGCAGAACACTTGCAAGAAAAGAGGGACTTTTAGTGGGAATCTCTTCCGGCGCGGCTGTTTTTGCGGCAACTGAGCTTGCAAAACGACCTGAAAACAAGGGCAAGGTTATTGTTGCGCTGCTGCCCGATACAGGTGAAAGGTATTTATCAACGCCAATGTTTGCGGAGTAAAACATACTGAAAGGCATTTTTAAAAATATAAATTTATGTTGGGGTGTTTATGATGAAAAATGAGTTTTTGAACAAAAGCCAAATAATCATAAGAGCCGAAGGAGAAGCTTTCTCCTTTGGCAGCCTTGGCATGAAGAATAATTACTGTTTCCGTATAGCTTGTTGTAAATAATGGGGCGGTACGGTTTTTCTTAATTTATTCTAAGCTGAGAGCAGAGAGCGGCTCCGCCTTATTCCGAAAAATATGAGAAATAAGGGCGGGGTATTTTTATGTGTAAATGAGGTGACTTATTATGATTGATATGCGTGAAAGCATAACGGCGAAGCTTTGCTCCTTTGCCAGAGCTTATCACTCCAACCGTGTTAAGCAAAAAATATTTGACGATTATCTTGCTTATGATATAATGGGAAAGGAAGAGTATGATGAAATGGGGGAGTTGATTGACAGGGGTTTTACCGTGGCGGATACAGGGGGTATGTGCAGCGCTTGCGGATTAAATTGCGGCTTTAAGGGCAAAAAGGTATATGCGGAGCTTGACAGGTATATTTCACCAATTCCTCTTTCGAGAATTGCCTTTGCGGAAAAGGAGCTTAATGACTTTGCGGATAAATACGGTGTATGCCAATATGTTATTTGCGGCGCCGGAATGGACACCTTTGCTTTTCGTAATGAAAACCCGAATATTAAAGTGTTTGAAGCGGATCACCCGGATACACAGAAATATAAACTGGATAAAATTAAAAATCTTAAATGGAACATACCCCAAAACGTGAGCTTTGTTGCGGTGGATTTTTCAAAGGATAATATGAAAAACGAATTGTATAAGGCAGGGTTTGATAAAAGAGTTCCCGCATTTTTCGCAATTCTTGGTGTGACCTATTATATTTCGCTTTCGGTGTTTGAAAATACGCTTACACAAATAAGTGAAATGTCCGCAGAAAACAGCAAGGTTGTATTTGATTACCCCGATGAAACAACTTTTTTGAAAAGCAGTCCGTACAGAGTAAGACGGCTTACGGAAATTACGGAGGGTTTGGGCGAGCCTATGGTACACGGATACTTATTTACGGAGCTGGAAAAAGCGCTTAAACGTCACGGCTTAAGTATATTAATTCACCTTACGCCGGACAAAATTCAAAAGGAGTTTTTTTCTGACAGAGCTGACGGACAAAGGGCATTTGAAAATATACATTTTATAACAGCGGTTAAGAAGCCGCTGACACAAAATACAAATTTTAAAGCGCAGACAGGAGGAATACAAAATGGCTGAATATAATGAGATAGAATCCGCCCTTATACACGGCGGAATTTACGGCGATGAGCTGACAGGGGCGGTTAATGTGCCTATTTATCTGACATCAACCTATGAGCAGGAAAGCCTTGGACGCCATAAGGGATATGAATATTCCCGAACGGGAAACCCCACAAGAGCGGCGCTGGAGGCATTGATTAGCGAACTGGAGGCAGGAAAAGCAGGCTTTGCCTTTGCATCGGGCATGGCGGCAATAACGGCGGCGCTAAGTTTATTTAAAACAGGTGACAAGATAATTATTTCAAGCAATGTATACGGCGGCACCTTCCGTGTTTTGGATAAGGTGTTTAATAATTTCGGCATAAAATATTCTATTGAAGATACAACGGATATTGAGGGTCTGGATAAAAAAATCACTCCTGACGTGAAAGCAATTCTTGTGGAAAGCCCTGCAAACCCATTGCTTACAATAACCGACCTGAGAGCTGTTTCACAAGTGGCAAAAAAACACGGCATTTTATCCATTGTGGACAACACATTTATGACGCCGTATTTACAAAAGCCAATTGAACTTGGCGCAGATATTGTTATACACAGTGCGACAAAATATCTTGGAGGACACAGCGACCTTGTGGCGGGACTTGTTGTTGTAAATTCGGATAAACTGGCTGAAAGACTGGCTTTTATACAAAACTCTACAGGCGGTATTCTTCAACCGTTTGATTCCTTTTTGCTGATTAGGGGAATTAAAACACTTGGCGTAAGAATGGATCGTCATGTTGAAAACGCAAAAGCCGCAGCGGATTATTTAAAGGGCAGCAAGGCGGTTAAAAATGTGTATTATCCGGGACTTCCCGATGCACAGGGATATGAGATCAACAAAAAGCAGGCGAAAAACGGCGGCGCAATGATTTCTTTTGAGCTGTACGAAAATTACAGTATAGAAACATTTTTTTCATCTTTAAGGCTGATTGCTCTTGCGGAAAGCCTTGGGGGTGTGGAGTCTCTTGTGTGCCACCCCGCAAGCATGACTCATGCTTCCATTCCTTATGAGATAAGGCAAAAAACAGGCATTACCGACGGTCTTATAAGACTTTCCGTCGGCATTGAAAATATTAATGATATTATTGCTGATTTAGACAGGGCAATTTTGCAAAGCGAGGTGAAATAATGAGCTATTATAAATCTATGCAGGATTTAATAGGGAATACGCCTATTGTAAGGCTTGAAAGCATTTCTATGCCTGAGGGAGCCAACATATTTGCCAAGTTAGAGCTTTACAACCCATCGGGGAGTGTAAAGGACAGAATAGGCAAGTATATGATTGAAGACGCAGAGATGAAGGGTCTGTTAAAGCCGGGCGGAACAATTATTGAGGCAACTGCCGGTAATACAGGGCTGGGTATTGCTTTTGCGGCATTAAACAAAGGCTACAGAATTATTTTTGTTGTACCCGATAAATTTTCGGAAGAAAAGCAGACGCTTATGCGTGCATTGGGCGCGGAAATTATAAACACTCCAAGGGAGGGAGGTATGTTGGGGGCAGAGAAAAAAGCTAATGAAATGCTTAATTCAATTCCCGACGCAATTTCATTGGAGCAGTTTAGAAACCTGAGTAATCCGCTTGCGCATTACAAAACAACAGGCCCGGAAATTTACAGGGATTTAGACGGAAATATAAACTATCTTGTGGCAGGCGCAGGCAGCGGAGGCACATACACAGGCGTTGTGCGTTACTTAAAGGAGCAAAACCCGAGTATTCAAGGTGTTCTTGCCGACCCTGTAGGGTCAACCATAGGCGGCGGCGAACATGGCGATTATGACATTGAGGGAATAGGGAATGATTTTATTGCGGATACAATGGATATGTCGCTTGTGGACAAAGTAATTAAAATTACGGATAGCGACGCTTATAAAGGCGCAAGAATACTTGCGGCAAAGGAGGGGATTTTTGCCGGTTCTTCATCGGGCGCAGCATTTGCTGCGGCGGAAAAGCTGATTGAAAGCGGCGCAAGGGGTAATATAGTTATTATCCTTCCCGACAGAGGCGACCGCTATTTCAGCAAGCATTTATATTTGTAATATTAAAAAATTTTTAAAAAATGAAAAACGGCAGGGACTGTTAAAAAATTGACCCTGCTGTTTTGCTTTAAATAACATAATTATTAGAATAGCGTTCCTGCTGTTGATCCAAAATGTCCTGCAAAGTGATATTATCAAGATAATCGCTTATTACCTTATATAAGCCCTGCCATATTGGGAGAGTGGCACATTCACTGCTTCGCTCGCATTGAATGGGGTTTTGGTCAAGGCAGGCAACAGGCGAAAGACTGCCTTCCGTAAGCCTGAGAATTGCTCCAACGGTGTATTTGCGAGGCGGCTTTGCAAGCATATAACCGCCCTGATAACCTCTGTTGGTTTTCAGCATATCCGTTTTGTTAAGTATGGGTACAATTTGCTCTAAATATTTTTTGGAAATGCCCTGCCTTTGGGCAACATCCTTTAGCGCAATAAAGCCGTCGTTTTGATGCTCCGCAAGATCTATCAACATTCTGAGCGCATATCTTCCTTTTGTGGATATTTTCAACGAAATCACCTCTTTATACTATAATACCATATATTTTGTAGGTTTTCAAGCAAAATAAACAGCCTCGAAAATATAACTGCTTTCGAGGCTATAATACTGAGTTTTTGCTGTATGTTCGGCTTTAATAATTATTTATTTTATCAGAAAAGGGGAATTACAGAGCCGTTATATGTTTCGGTAATATAATTTCTCACTTCGTCAGAGAAAAAAGCCGATGTTATTTTCGCAACTGCATTGTTTTCCTCGCTGCCTGCTTTTATTGCAATAACCGCTGCGAATTGAGAGTCCGCTCCCTCTAAGGCTATGGCATCATTTGCGGGATTAAGCCCTGCCTGTTCGGCAGAGGGCGCATCCATAATGCAAAGATCCGTTTCGTAAATAACCTGTGAAAGAACTTCGTCTGAATATCGCTGAAAGCTGAAGGACGGATCATTTACGCTTATGTCATCAAGTGTTTGACCTAAAGCGTTGGGGTTTTCTTCATTAAGTGTAATTAAACCCTCGTTTTGAAAAAGCAAAAGCGCTCTTCCCTGCTTTTCCTCGTCCGACGGTACGCCTACGGTAAGTCCTTCGTCCAACTCGTTAAGAGATGGAATTTTTGATGAGTATATTCCCATTGGCTCAATATATAAGCTTCCTGCGCTTGTTATGCCGCTTTGTGAAGAAATTTGCTGCAAAAGCTCCTCAGCTCCGTCAATTTCCTCATTAATAAGCGCTTTGTTAAGCTCTTCCGTGTTTTCATATTCAACAAGCTCAAAGTCCGTAACGGCAGCTTTTGCCGGCGCGGAATTTATAGCCGCAGAAAAGATGTTTTTGGAATTTTCATCACCTGCCAAAATGCCTATTTTTATTACATTGCCGTCATCTACGGTTTCTGTTTTTTTACTTTCCGCTTTTTCACTTTCTGCTGAAGGCGTTTCCGCAGACTTGCCGCAGCCGCTGAGAGCTATAACAGAAGCCGCAAGCATAAAACAAATAATTTTTTTCATATTAATATCTCCTGTAAAAATTCATATTTTAAACAAGCGGGGAAGTCCCCGTATCTTAGGGTACATAAGTTTTGCTAAAGCAAAACCCGCCCTAAGGACATTCCGGTTTTCGGGTTCTAAGCCGCGCCTTTGCGCAGCAGAATTTGCGAAGTATGTACAAGGGCAGCTGAGTACGAATATATACTTGACACACACTTCTTTTACTGTTAGTATACATCAATCCTGCTGTTTTTGCAACAATTATTGTTTAGTAAAGCATATTTATATTACAAAGGC
>CAYMAA010000093.1:0-6336 GCA_964388305.1 uncultured Lachnospiraceae bacterium
ATTATTGCGGAAAGCAAAGACCCTGCGGGCGCCGCCGCCCCCATTGGCAAAAGAGTGTCCGTAAACACCTCGGATGCAATGTATGCCCCGGGTATACGCATAAGCACAATGGATAAAAAGTTGTGAATAAAGGATATTCCCGACCGTCCCAATGCGCAAAAATATCCGCTGAAGCAAAAATGAATGCCTGCTAACATACAGTCCCATATATAGCTATGTATGTATTGACTGCCAAGAAGTATAACTCTGCTGTCATCTGCAAAAATACCGACAATGTCCCCTGCAAAAAACTGTACAATAACTCCCACAGCAAAACCGTAGCCAACGCTCATTGCTATGGCATATTTAAGAGTCAAAACGGCTCTCTCGGGTTTGCCTGCGCCAAAATTTTGTGCGGAAACCGCCGAAACCGCCGAAAGCATGGAGGACGGCACAATAAATACCATTCCAATAATTTTTTCAACAATGCCTACAGCCGCAGCATCATTAAGTCCTCTCCTGTTGGCAATTACCGTAATTACCATAAACGCTATCTGAATAAATCCGTCTTGAAGAGCCACGGGTATGCCAACCCTAACAATGCCTCCAAACACATTTTTCTTCAGCTTAAAATCACTCCTGCGCAGCTTAATTCCGCCCCTTTGCTTTGTTAAAAATATGAGAGATGTAATAACGCTTACAGTTTGCGCAAGGGTAGTTCCCAAAGCCGCTCCTGCCGCTCCAAGTCCCATAACTCCCATAAAAAAATAGTCCAGCACAATGTTTACCAAACAGGCGACGGCAATAAAATACATAGGACTTTTGGAATCCCCCATTCCTCTTAAAACAGAGCTTATAATGTTGTAAGCCGTTATAAAGGGTATGCCGATAAAGCAAATGGTGAGATAGCTTTTCGTACTCTCCACCGCCTCAACAGGTGTGGAAAGCGCCTCTACAATAAAGCTTACTGACATAAGCAGCAAAATCATTGCCGCAACCGCAACTCCCATAAAAAGCGTCACCGTGTTTCCAACAGCCTCCGCCGCCTGCCTGCTTTTGCCTGCCCCTATCGCCATGCCTATGGCAACGGTAGACCCCATCGCCAACCCCACAATCATAACAGTAAGCATGTGCATTGCCTGAGAGCCTATTGTAACAGCAGTAATGCAGTCCACACCGTTAAACTGCCCCGCAATAAAAAGGTCTGCCATACCGTAAAGAGTTTGTAAAAAATAAGATATAATGTATGGCGCCGAAAACGCCGTAATGCTTTTAAGCACACTGCCTGTTGTTAAATTTCTTTCCATATAACACTGCTTTTCCCTTCCTAAAATAAAAAACAGCCTTTAACCAAGCTATAACCCGATAACTGCTGTTTTTTAATAGCGGAGACGATGGGATTCGAACCCATGAGCCTAAAATAAGGCTACTTGATTTCGAGTCAAGCTCGTTATGACCGCTTCGATACGTCTCCAAACAAAAATAATGGTAATATTAAAAAATGCGGATAACAGGAGTTGAACCTGCACTCACAAGGAACCAGATTCTAAGTCTGGCGCGTCTGCCAATTCCGCCATATCCGCCTGCAACAATTAGAATTATACTACCATTTTCCTCTTCTGTCAAACAATTTTTTACCTTTATTCTTCATAAACCAAGCCAAAACAATTTATCCAAGCTTCTTAAAGGCGCCTCTAAAACAAAATGGCACTTCACAAACGGTTTAAAATATGTTATAATCACATTATAAATAAAAGTCGAGAGAAAGGAGAGTTTGAAATGAAGTGTCCTTTTTGCGGTGCCACCGACTCTAAGGTGCTGGATACCAGAACAGTTGACGAATACACCTCCATAAGAAGGCGGCGTCAATGCGAAAAATGCGGTGAAAAATTTACCACCTATGAACGGGTAGATATAATTCCCGTAGTTGTAATTAAAAACGATAACACAAGAGAAACTTTTGACAGAAACAAGATTTTAAGCGGAATACAGCGATCCTGCAATAAAAGACCCGTTTCGCTGGAGGAAATGGAAGAGGTTGTAAGGGATATAGAAAACACCGTTTACAACAATATGGGCAAAGAGGTTTACAGCAAAGATATAGGCCGTCTTGTTATGGATAAGCTGAAGGATTTGGACGAGGTTGCCTATGTGCGTTTTGCCTCGGTTTATAAGCAGTTTAAGGATATAGACTCCTTTATGTCCGAGCTTGCGGGCCTTTTGAAGGTAAAAAATTCTGATTAAGTATTACGGAGGAAACCAACAGTGAAAGATGTAGATATGTTAAGCCCCAACAGTGAGTTTAATTACGGCAATATAACCGATATTAACGATATTAAAAGGGCAATTCTCATAAAAGTGGCAAAATATTCTTATGAGGGCAATATTTTAAGCCATTACGAGTCAATCCCTTTTGAGCTGACGGACAGGCAAAAGGCATATTTCCGCTGCTGCGTGTATAAGGAAAGAGCCATTTTTGCGGACAGAGTGCGTCTTGGTATGGGTCGTACACCTATGGACGAAAGATATGTTGTTAAAGACCCTGCTCAAATAGTTTACGTTATACCCCCTGCCTGCGAGGGATGTACAATTACAAGATTTAACGTAACCAACAACTGCCATAGCTGTCTTGCTCAGCGTTGTGTTAAAGCCTGCCGCTTTGGAGCAATTACAAAAACAGCCAACGGCGCGGTTATTGACCATACAAAATGCAAGGAGTGCGGCGCTTGTATGAAGGCCTGCCCTTACAATGCCATTGTGGATACTGAAAGACCATGTATAAAGAGCTGCCCCGTTTCCGCAATTCAAAAAGGGGAAAGCAATAATTTGGCGGTTATAGACTCGGATAAGTGCATAAACTGCGGCAGGTGCGTTGTTGCCTGTCCTTTCGGCGCAATTTCCGATATTTCTCAGCTTTCCACTGTAATTGCGGAAATTATGGACCCCGATGTTAAAATAATTGCCATGGTTGCTCCGTCGGTAGAGGGTCAGTTCGGGCCTTACTCCGTAAAGCAGCTTAAAGCAGGCATTAAGGATTTGGGCTTTGACGATTGCTACGAGGTTTCCCTCGGCGGCGACATTACGGCATACAGAGAAGCGGAAGAGGTTGTGGAAAGAATAGCCGAAGGCAAAAAAACAACAACCTCGTGCTGTCCTGCCTTTTATAACCTTATACATAAGCATTACCCTCAGGTTGCGGATAAGGTTTCCACCACCGTTTCTCCCATGGTTGGTACTGCAAGGCACATTAAGGCACAGCACCCCGATGCAAAAATTGTGTTTGTAGGCCCCTGTATTGCCAAAAAGAATGAGGTTAAAAGCCGTTATGACGGAGAAATTGACTATTGCCTTACATTTGAGGAAATGGCGGCAATGATTTATACAAAGGAAATAGATTTCGGTAAATATGAGCCGGAGGAAGAGGTTGCAAGCTACTACGGCAAGGCTTTTGCCAAAAGCGGCGGCGTGGCTGCGGCAGTGGCAAAGGTTTGCGAGGAAAAAGGCGTTACACCGCCAAATGCAGTGCTTTGCAACGGTGTTGACGAGTGTAAAAAGAACCTTATGCTGCTGAAGGTCAACCGTTTTCAGGGTGATTTAATTGAGGGTATGGTTTGTGACGGCGGCTGTATAAACGGCCCCGGCAAGGCAAGACCCCTTATGGAGCTGCGTAAGGACTACGATAAGCTCCTGAAAGAAACCACCAACACAGAGGTTATTAAAACCTGCGATGAAACAGGTATTTCCAAAGTAAATATGCACCGCCCCGGCGCTCATTCGCAAAATTAAGGAAATACCGATTATCCGGTGCTTCCTTAATACTTTCGGTTTTATAACAGGCGCGGCGCGGCTTGAAAGCAGAGAGAGAGTGTATTATGATAAAAAGAATAATTGGCTTGGGTTTGTCAGTAATTGTGTCATTCTCAAGTATTTTCGTTCCTGTTGACGCAAAAGCCGAAACGCAGGAGGACTTGTATGATGTGCTTAGTCAATATTCCGAAAAGGTGTATTTTTGTTGTTATGCTGATATGGATAATGACGGCGCCAATGAACTTATTGTAAGCAATTATGATACTGATGACTATATGTTTGATTTATATAAGAAAAAAGACGGTTTATATAAAAAAATCGGGTCATTTTATATAAAATTAGGTGCATATAAATCAGATAATGGGATTATAGTCAGTACCCCTGATGACACGGGGTTATACTATACTAATTATTATATCTCTAATGATGAGCTTATAAAAGGCGATGTAATTGCGGCTTGTGAGTACGATTATGTAAATGGTAATAATTATACCGTAAACGGAAAAAATGTAAATGAAAACGATTTCAATAATAAAGAAAATGAATTTTTATCAAAACCGTTAGTTTTTCAAGAGTTGAGGATATGTAATGTAAATAATTACTATGAGGAGTATAGAATAATTATTGATGAGTATATAAACAGCAGAAAGGAATTGGAGGATTTATACAATAATTTAGATTTTATAGGCATAGAAGAGCTGCCCAAAAAATATCCCAATGTAAGTTTGGAGTATTATATTCAGTATATGGAGGAAAACATAAATGAAAATATAAATGAAAATATTTGCTATTGTTTAAAAGATATCAGCAATGACGGTATTCCCGAGTTATTTGTTGCAAGTGTTGCAAGCAGTGACAGCGAGCGGCAGAACAAGTATTTTATTTGGGGCATTTATTCATTCAATAACAATATTCTGAGCAGTTATACAAGAAATATAGGCGACACTATGAATTTATGTTTATTGAATAACGATGAGATTTATGTTGTTATTTCCGATGATTCAAAATATAGCAGCTGCGGTACTTTAAAATTAAGTGATTTAATTTTTAAATGCACGGAATATATGATTTGGCGTGATGATGATATAAGATATAATGGCGAGGTTGTTTCCGAAAAAGAAGCAGTCAGTTTCATAATTGAAAAGGAATCGGATATAGCTGATTTGAATTGGAACAGTATATATGATTTTGCCGAAATTCAAGAAACACAAAATATTAAAGTTATTGTAAACGGCAATGAATTATATTTTGAACAGCCGCCTTATATTGAAAATGGGGTAACAATGGTGCCTATGAGGGCTATATTTGAGGCTTTGGGAGCTGAAGTTTATTACAATGCACAGGAAGAAAGCGTAACGGCAATTAAAAATGATATTACCGTTAAGCACACCATAGGCACAGAGTTTATTGATGTAAATAATGTGTCAATTCCCACATTTGCGGCATCACGGTTGATTAATGCAGCAACGATGATACCTTTAAGGGCGGTATCCGAGGGGTTTGGAGCTGACGTGAAATGGAATGATGAAGAAAAAGCAGTTACCATTGCATACAGCAGCGTACGTTGATGATATTAATAATTTTCAGAGGCGCTCTATAATTATATCGAAAATTATTACACATAAGCTGAAAATTATGATATTGGCAAAAAAGCTTATTTTCGCTTTTAAAAACACTAAAAAACGGCATTTACTCTTACGGAAATAGAGTCAATGCCGTTTTTTTTTGCAAAAATGCCGTTTAGTAATATACGGACGCCAAAAAAGTATTAGCCTTTGGTGTGCATATAATCGGTTAAATCGGTTAGAAGCCGTAATACATTCTGTTGCTGTTATACTTTATTTTCAAAACAGGCTTAGAGCTGTCATCTGTGCTTACATTTATGTATCTTACACCGTCTTTAATATTAACGGAGCTGAGGCTTCCGCCATAGGAAACAACCATTATATTTTTGCCTTTAAAAAACTGTTCTTTAAGAATTTGATGGAAAATTTCCTTTTCCTTATCATCGGCAAATCTGCCGCTGCCTGCGGCATACATATCGTTGGGTATCATAACAACAATATTGTTTGATGCAAGCCTGTTTACATAGTCGGCAAAATACCTTATCTGCAAAGCGGAGGATTTTAAAAGAGTTCCTTTATCCGTAACAAGATTTACAACGGATATATTGTCATTTCCGCCTGTTGTATATGCGGAATACCAGCTTGTTGTCATACCGTTAAGTCCAAGAGATTCTTCCTTAACGCCACGGCTTATAACATACAAATCGCTGCAGTCTGCCGCCGCATTTTCAAGGCTCATATAAGTATCGTTAAAGCCGTAAACCGCAGAGGTGGAGTAGTCACCTATATTTGCGGACAAATCATCAAAATACAATGTACCCTCAACGGCATTTTCATCCGTTGAAAGCGCTGCGGTATAAACGGACATTACCCTAATGGGATAAACAGCCTCAACGGGAATACTGCCGCTTAAATGCTGCCAGCCATCAAAATTAACGCTATCCGTAAGACCCACATTGTAGCTTGCGTTGTTTGCATCTCTAAT
>CAYMAA010000094.1:0-6264 GCA_964388305.1 uncultured Lachnospiraceae bacterium
TATTTAACGGTTCCAAAAAGGCCGACTATGTTGAAACAGGTCAGTGGGCAAAAAAGGCGGCGGCAGAGGCTTCCAGATACGGCGAGGTCAATATTGTTGCGTCTTCCGAGGACAAAACATATTCTTACATACCCGTTTTAGACAAGAGCAGGTTTACCCCTGATGCGGACTATTTTTACATTTGTCAAAACAACACAATTTACGGCACAAGATATACCGAGCTGCCCGATACGGGAAATGTTCCTCTTGTTGCGGATCTTTCTTCCATGATTATGTCTGAAGTGGTGGACGTAAGCAAATACGGACTTATATTTGCAGGAGCGCAAAAGAATGTGGGCCCGGCAGGTGTTACAATTGTTATTGCAAGAGAGGATCTTTTGGGAAAAGCTATGGATTTTACTCCTACAATGCTTAACTACAAAACTCACGCAGACGCACTTTCTCTTTACAACACACCTCCCTGCTTTGCCATTTACATTGCAAAATTAGTGTTTGACTGGCTTAAGGAAATGGGCGGCGTTACGGTTATGCAAAAGCTTAACGAGAGCAAGGCGTCCATACTTTACGATTATCTTGACAATTCCTCTATGTTTAAGGGTACTGTTGTTCCTAAGGACAGATCCCTTATGAACGTGCCTTTTGTAAGCGTTAAGGGAGATAAGGATCTTGAAGCTAAATTCATTAAAGAGGCAACAGAGGCAGGCTTTATTAATCTTAAAGGTCACCGTACTGTCGGCGGTATGAGAGCAAGCATTTACAACGCAATGCCCTTAGAGGGAGTTAAGGCTCTTGTGGAATTTATGAAGAAGTTTGAAACAGAGAATAAATAATTTTTTAAGAGGCTGATTAAAATGTATAAATTATTAACACTAAACAAAATTTCCGAAAAAGGACTTAAAGTACTTACAGATAACTACACATACAGCGACAGTGAGCAAAACCCGGACGGTATTTTGCTGAGAAGCTGCAAAATGCACGATATGGAATTGCCGGAAAGCCTTATGGCTGTTGCCCGCTGCGGAGCAGGTGTAAACAACATTCCTTTGGATAAATGTGCCGAAAAGGGTATTGTTGTTTTTAACACGCCGGGCGCAAATGCCAATGCCGTTAAGGAGCTTGTAATTTCCGCACTGCTTTTGTCCTCCAGAGATATTACGGGAGGCTACAACTGGGCGCAGAGTCTTACGGAAGATGTTTCCGCCAAGGTGGAAAAAGGCAAGGCTCAGTTTGCAGGCCCTGAAATTATGGGGAAAACGATTGGTGTAATAGGTCTTGGCGCTATTGGTGTGCTTGTGGCAAATGCGGCAAAGGCTTTGGGAATGGAGGTTTTAGGCTATGACCCCTACCTTTCCGTAAAGGCGGCTTTATCCATTAACAGCGGTGTTAAAAATGTTACACTTGATGAGCTTTATGCAAAGGCGGACTATATTACAATTCACGTTCCTTATATGCCCGCAACAAAGGGTATGATTGGGGAGGGCGCTCTTAAAAAGGTTAAAAAGGGCGTTAGGGTTATTAACCTCGCAAGAGGTGAGCTTGTAGACAACGCCGCAATTAAAGCGGCTCTTGAGGACGGCACTGTAAGCAAATATGTAACGGACTTCCCCAATGACGAGGTTGTTGGGGTTAAAAACATTATTACACTTCCTCACCTTGGAGCAAGCACACCCGAGGCGGAGGATAACTGTGCTGTTATGGCAGCTCATGAGATTATGGACTATCTTGAAAACGGAAACATAACTCATTCAGTAAACTACCCCGATGCAGCGCTTAACGCAACAGGCGCAAAAGTAACCGTTCTTTCCGGAGATAACGATGCCTCCGCAGTTATGAAGGCTGT
Organism: uncultured Lachnospiraceae bacterium; assembly: GCA_964388305.1. Lineage (GTDB taxonomy): Bacteria > Bacillota > Clostridia > Lachnospirales > CAG-274 > JAJQCI01. Next base: position 1,841 of record CAYMAA010000094.1, read on the forward strand.
TTCTTCCGTAGCAAAGGTGACGGACTATGTAATCAAAACAAAGGGTAGCTTCGGGTACTCAATTTTTGCGGTAAACGGCGACGCCGAAAAGGCTGCCGCAGCGGCTGCGGCTGTTGAGGGTGTAATTAAAACCCGTGTTATAAAATAATCTTGCTTATAAAAATATGAGGGCAGCCTTGCAATATGCAGGCTGTTCTCTTAATGTGCCGAAAAATATGTTTGAAAGAATTGATATGTTATATTAATGCCATTATGTACCCAATATCACAAATTTGCAACATCTTGCACCAATAATTTGCGAAAAAATTATTAATGTGCCTTGACATTTAGCTCCGATAATTATAAAATGGTATAAGAGATATAAGGTTTATATTTTTTACACTTTTGTTTTTACGGAGGAATATTCCCCAAGGTGGGGTTGATAATTATCCGTTCACCTGTGAATATTCGTTTCCTTCTATATATATAATATAAATATGGTTGGCATTTAGCCGCCAAGCATACATACGGAGGTATTATTATGAACAACCCAAAGGTTCGTTCCCTTGGAAAAAGGGGAGGACAGCAAAGTCAGGAAAACGATGCCGAACCCAAAAAAAGAGGAAACTCCTTTGAAGCTGATGAGGCTACAAAGGATATTGTAAGAAGTCTGTTTGAAGAATATGCTTCTGATGATGGGAAAAATTTTTATACGGGCAGTAAAGATGAACAGTCCGAAAAGGAGCATGAGGAGTTTTTAAGCGAAACGGATAAAAATCTTAAAGCGGAAAGTCCTCTTAATGATAAAATTGCGGAAGAGGAAAAAGCAGAGCTTCCTGCGGAGGAAAAGCAGGAGGAAGCCGCCGCTCCCGAAAACAGGGAAACAAAGCAAAGCTCCAAACGCAAAAAGGTAAGCGTTATAAAATCTCAAAAAAGTACCGAGGAAAAGGCTGCCCCGCAAAATGATGCCGAGGAAAACACTGAAGAGGAAGAAACCGCAGGCACAAACAAAAAGCAGCCGACACAAAAAGCTAAAAGAAAGGCTGTTGACAAAATGAAAATTAAAAAGAAACCGGAAAAGGAAATTCCTGAAAAGTATGATGACGAGTATGAGTATGATGACATTTATGATGATGAGGATTATGATGACGATTACGAATACGAGGACGATGATGATTATGACTACGATGAATATGACGATGATGAAAAAGGCGGAGTTGCTTTTTCTCTTAAAGTAATTGTGCTTTCATTTGCTCTTATAGTTGCCATTTTAATTATCATTGCTCTTTTTGCCTACAACAGGAGTTTAAGCTCCGATCTTGCGGATAAAAGCGCAAACTACAACAAGCTGCTGGAAGAATATGATCAGAAACTTGCTGAATTTAACCAAAAGATCGATCAGCTTCAAAACGGAACTGTTCCCGAGGGAAGCAGTGATAACACAGAGCCAAGCTCAGAAAGCAGCAGCGAAAGCGAAAATGACGGATCATCAGATGACGGAAAATATAAAACATACGTTATCCAGTCGGGAGATACTTTTGCCAAAATTGCCGCAAGAGAGTTGGGAAGCAGTAAAAACTATCCTCTTATTGAAGAGGCTAACCCCGATATTGACTCAAGAAGTCTGCACGTCGGAGATGAAATAAAAATCCCCGTAACGGATGATAACAGTAATAATTCCGACTCTGACAACAACGAAAACTAAATATTTTTTAAGGAGGAAACCCAATGAATTTAGAAAGCTTAACTCTCATACAGCTAAGGCGGCTCGGAAAAGAAAAAGGAGTTAAAAGCGTAACAACATATTCAAAGGGTTGCCTGATTGAAAAGATTAAAGAAATTATTGCAGATAAGGGCCCGCTTGATAATGACGGGTCCTTACAAAATACTGCAATAAGCAGCGAAAGTGAGCCTATAGAGGAAAAACCCATTGCGGAAGAGGGCTTGCAGGCAGAAGAAACCGAGGCTTTGGAAGAACCTTCCAAAAAAAATCAAAGCTCCACAGTTGAAGGCGGAGTTTTGGAGGTTTTGGCGGATGGCTACGGATTTTTGCGTAAAGAAAACTATTTGCCGGGAGATAAGGACGTTTATCTTTCTTCCATACAAATAAGAAGATTTAATCTTAAAACAGGCGACTATATTGAAGGCTTTACAAGACCCCAGCGTGAGGGGGAAAAGTATTGCGCGCTAATTTATGTTCAATCTGTAAACGGCGATTCACCTGTTTCAATCTATCGCCGACCCAACTTTGAAAGTCTGACACCTATTTATCCCGAAGAAAAAATTGTACTTGAAACAGGCAGGGATATTTCTGTAAGAACCATTGATTTAATTTCACCCATCGGCAAGGGACAGAGAGGCATGGTTGTTGCCCCTCCAAAAGCAGGCAAAACAGTGCTTTTAAAGAAAATTGCCAACAGCATCAAACAAAATTACCCGGAAATTTATATTATTGTGCTTTTAATTGACGAGCGTCCCGAAGAAGTTACGGATATGCAGCGTTCTATTGTAGGAGATAGAGCGGAGGTTGTTTACTCTACATTTGATGAACAGCCCGAGCATCACAAAAGAGTGGCGGAAATGGTATTGGAAAGAGCCAAAAGGCTTGTTGAACAAAGCAAGGACGTTGTTATTTTGCTGGATAGCATTACAAGGCTTTCCAGAGCATATAATCTTATTATACCTCCCGGCGGCAGAACCTTATCCGGCGGACTTGACCCTGCGGCGCTTTATATGCCCAAAAAATTTTTTGGAGCTGCCAGAAACATCGAAAACGGCGGCAGCTTAACAATTCTTGCAACGGCGCTTATAGAAACAGGCAGTAAAATGGATGATGTTATATTTGAAGAGTTTAAAGGCACGGGAAATATGGAGCTTGTTTTGGACAGACGTCTTTCCGAAAGAAGAATTTTCCCCGCAATAGATATATTAAAATCAGGCACAAGACGGGAGGAAGAGCTTTTAACCCCCGATGAATTGGACTGCATTTATTCAATTCGCAATGCCGCAGGAGGAACATCTCCCTTTGAAATCAGCACAACATTTAATGATATTATGTCCAAAACAAAAAATAATGCGGAATTTGTAAGCACAATCAAAAAACTCAATTTATAGTGAATATTAATAAACACCTCGGTCAATAATACAGTTACGGAGGTGTTTTTAATTGAAAAACAGAATTAAAGACTTTTTTAAGGAGAACGGCTATGCCGCCTGTATTTACGGCTGTGTTGCTCTTGTGGCAGCGCTTGCAGTCTGCATTGCCATTTTGGATCATAACAGCATTAAAAGCAACACTGCGGCGGACACAGCGGAGTATCAACAGGCACGGGAGCAGTCCCCTGCCAATGAGCAGGAGCAGCCGGTAAACGGAAGCAGGGATAAAAGCTATAAGGAGCAGACAACCGAGTCTGCCGCGCCGGCAACGGAAAACGGCTCGCAAACATCAGCCAATAATAAGGCAAATGAAAAAACAACCGATACACAACCCCAAACCACGGCAAAATCCGAGAGCGGTCTTTTTGCGTTTGATGAAAGCTCTCAGGATATGCTTATGCCCGTGGAGGGACAAATTGTTATGGATTACAGTCCCGAAACGGCGGTTTTTGACGCAACCTTGGAGCAGTACCGCACCAACGATACAATTTGTATAGCAGGTGATGTGGGAACAAATGTTGCCGCTTCTGCGGACGGCGTTGTTTATGATGAGGGCTATGATGAGGTTAAAGGAAATTTTGTTGTGTTGGATCATGGAAACGGCTGGATGTCTACATACAGTCAGCTTGGGGAAAACCTTGGCATGGCTGTAGGTGACATTGTTAATATGGGCGATACAATAGGCAAAATTGCGGAGCCTACCGCATTCCAGTCGGAGTTGGGCCCTCATGTGGAGTTTTATTTAACCCATAATAACGAGGCAACAGACCCTAAGCTTCTGTTTGCGCCGGAAGAATAACAAAAAAAATTATAAACTGCCGCCGATCAATCCCAAAGTTTGTGTAAACCTCTAAACTGATGTATAATACAAATAATCAGTTTGGAGGTTTTTATTATGGCAAAAAGGACAAGAAATGAAAGTCCCGAAAGGCAAGTGTTAAGAGAGATTATGGCAGGATATTTAAAGGACAATCCTGTCAAAGACGGAAAGGATGTCAATTCCATAATGCGAGAAATGATGTCAATCATTCTTGAAGGAAACCTTGACGGTGAATTAGAAGAAGAATTAGGCTATTCAAAGTATGACTGCAAAAACAAAGATACTCACAACAGCCGTAACGGTTACAGCAAGAAAACAATGCACACAAGCTATGTAGATATGGATTTAACCAAGTAAGGAAGTCACCGAGGCTGTGAAAAAAAGTCTGTAAATATTCCTATTTAACAATTAGGGTTTCTATGGTAAAATATAATCATAGGAGGCCTAAAATTATGGCAAAAAAAGAAGT
>CAYMAA010000095.1:0-6173 GCA_964388305.1 uncultured Lachnospiraceae bacterium
GTGGTCTAATGGTATGATAGGGGTCTCCAAAACCTTTGGCGAGGGTTCGATTCCTTCCGCCCCTGCTATATTAACTGTTAAAGTATTCATTGCTTTAGCAGTTTTTTTATTTAATTATAAGTTGTATTTTTCTTTATAATGTGTTACAATTATTTGAGGAATATAATAAGGAGGATTATTATTAATGAAAGAAACCTTTAAGGCATTGATTATATATATTATAATTTTTGTTGTAGTGCTTGGCATTTTAAGCTACAAAGGAAATTACGGCTTTGGCACAAATGACGGCAGTACTGAAAGCTATTCTTATTCCGTTATGATGGATGATTTGTACAGCGGTGATGTTGAAAGCATTACCGTTCAGCAGGACAGTACAGCGTCGGATACAGGCACGGCTTTGGTTGTTAAGGGCAAAAAGCAGTACTCGGTAGAGCTTGCTAGCGTATCCGCCTTTATGTCAACGGTAAACGATATTCTTAAAAACAATTCCGTGGATTTTACAGTAGATGTTAAACCCGCAAAAAAAGCAAGCTCCTTAAACGGATATATTTTACCCATTATTCTTGTAATTGCCATAATTGCCGTTGTTATAATTTTATCGCAAAAGGGGCAGGGCGGCGGTATGCTTAATTTCGGCAAAAGCAATGCCAAGCTTTTTGACGAATCAAAGAAAAAAATTAAATTCAGCGATGTGGCAGGCCTTGACGAGGAAAAAGAGGATTTAAAGGAAATAGTAGACTTTTTAAAAGCGCCTAAAAAATTTACGGATATGGGCGCCAGAATACCAAAGGGTGTTTTGCTTGTAGGCCCTCCGGGAACAGGTAAAACTCTTCTCGCAAAGGCTATAGCAGGTGAGGCCGGTGTTCCTTTCTTTTCAATTTCAGGCTCGGACTTTGTTGAAATGTTTGTCGGCGTAGGCGCCTCCAGAGTAAGGGATTTATTCGATAAAGCAAAGAAAAACAGTCCATGTATGGTTTTTATTGACGAGATTGATGCAGTGGGCAGAAAGCGTGGAGCAGGCTTGGGCGGCAGCCATGACGAAAGAGAACAGACCCTTAATCAGCTCCTTGTTGAAATGGACGGTTTTGGCGCAAACGAGGGTATTATTATTGTGGCTGCAACCAACAGACCGGATATACTTGACCCTGCACTTTTAAGACCCGGTCGTTTTGACAGACAAACTGTTGTTAATCCTCCCGATGTAAGAGGAAGAGAGGACATACTTAAGGTTCACGCAAGAAACAAAAAAATTGCTCCCGATGTGGATTTAAAAACTGTTGCCAAAACTACCCCCGGCTTTACGGGAGCTGACCTTGAAAACCTTTTAAACGAGGCTGCTCTTTTAGCCACGAGAAGGGGAAAGCGCGCTTTGGATATGGACGATATTAATAAGGCATATATTAAGGTGGGAGTCGGTACGGAAAAGAAAAACAAGGTTATAAGCGAAAAGGAAAAGAAAATGACGGCTTATCACGAGTCGGGTCATGCAATTATTCATGAAATATTGCCCGATTTAGACCCTGTTCACCTTATATCCATTATACCTACGGGCAGAGCAGGGGGATATACCATGCCTTTGCCGCAGGACAAAATGTATTACACCAAGTCTTATATAACAGATTCCATTATATCATTTTTTGGCGGAATGGCTGCTGAAAAGATTATTTTCGGGGAAACAACCACAGGGCCAAGCAATGATATTGAAAGAGCAACGGAGCTTGCCAGAAATATGGTTATAAAATACGGTATGAGTGATATTGTTGGGCCTGTAAGATACGGCAGAGATGACGATCAGGTATTTTTGGGCAACGATCTTGCGCATACAAAAAATTACAGTGAAGAGTATGCGAGCCTTATCGACAAGGAAGTGCAGAGAATACTAATGGACTGCTATAGCAAGGCTCAGCAGCTTTTAAGCAACAATATAGAGCTTTTGAACAAATCCGCCGAAATGCTTATTGAAAATGAAAAGGTTACGGGGGATCAGTTTAGAGATTTGGTGGAAAAATACGGTATTAAAGGCAATGGGCCGTCAGCATAGTTTTTAACGGAATGTGAGAGTTGATAATATATGAAATACACTACGCTCCACGGCGGAGATTTGGACGGCATTGAAAGAGCCTTGGGAATAGACAGAAGCCTTATTATGGATTTTTCGGCAAATATAAATCCAATAGGCGCACCCGAAAGTGTTAAGAAAAAAATTGCCGAAAGTGTGGATTTTATTTCTTCTTATCCCGATAAGGGATATGTTAATTTAAAAAATGCCATTAGCCGTTATACAGGCGCTAAAACGGAGAATATTTTGGTCGGAAACGGCTCTACGGAGCTTATTGGACTTATTATAAAGGCTGTTAAACCAAAAAAGGCGCTTATTGTATCGCCATGTTATTCCGAATATGAAAGGGAGGTTAAAATATCCGGCGGAGATGCCGACTATTTTCAGCTAAAAGAGGAAGATAGCTTTATACCAAATGTTGAAGGACTTATTGCTGCTATGGGCAATGAGGATATGGTTATAATATGCAATCCCAACAATCCTACGGATTCGGTTTTTAAGGCTGAGGACTTGCGAAAGCTGGCAAAATCCGCCAAAAAGAAAAACTGTTTTATTATGATTGATGAAACCTATGCGGAATTTGTATCTAACATAAAGGATATTACCGCCATACCTATTGCTGACTGTATGGACAATGTAGCCGTTATAAGAGGCACATCTAAGTTTTTTGCCTGCCCCGGTTTAAGATTGGGTTACGGTATAATTTCTTCCGGCAATATAAAAAACCGAATTGACAATATAAGGGATGCATGGTCGGTAAACAGCCTTACCGCAAAGGCAGGGGAGGTTATGTTTTCCGACGAGGCTTATAAAAAGCAGGTGCATAGCCTTATATGCTCTGAAAGAAACAGACTTAAAGCGCTTTTGAACGGTATAAATGGCATTAAAACCTACAGGCTTAACGCAAATTTGGTATTATGCAAAATTATTAAAAAAGGAATTAGCGCCGAGGATATTTTTGAATATATGCTGAAATACAGCATTATAGTCAGAAACTGCGAAAATATAAGGGGTTTAGGCAAGGGTTATTTCAGATTTTGTATTATGATGCCCGAGCAGAATGATGTTTTAATTAAGGGTCTTTATGAAATTTTAGGGAGGGAGTAATTTTATGACTAATTTAGAAAAAAACTTTTTGGATATTGATAAAAAGTTAGAGGTGGACAGCGAGGTAAGGCCATATACTATGAAGGAAGCGATTGCCGAGGCAAAAAGATGCTTACAGTGCAAGGTTCCAATGTGCAAAAGAGGCTGTCCCATTAACAACAATATTACTGAGTTTGTGGGAAGTCTTGCAATGGGTAATTTAGGCGAGGCGAGAGCATATCTTTCGGAAAAAACCAATTTGCCTGCAATTTGCGGCAGAGTTTGTCCTCACGACAGGCAGTGTCAGGGGAGCTGTGTTTTAGGCAAAAAAGGTAAGCCTGTTCAGATTGGCAGGTTGGAGCAGTTTGTGGCGGATTTTGATGCTGAAATGGGTCTTTTAAGATATACAGTTCCAAAAAAGGAAAAGGGAAAGGTTGCTGTTGCCGGCTCAGGCCCTGCGGGACTTACCGTGGCAGGGGATCTTGCTCTTATGGGTTATGAGGTGACTATTTTTGAGGCGGAGGAAAAACCGGGGGGAGTGCTTATGTACGGTATTCCCGAATTTCGCTTGCCAAAGGACGTTGTTGCCAGAGAAATTAAAAGAATAGAAGAAAACGGAGTAAAGATTGTTACAAACACCAAGGTTGGGCAGGATATTACATTGGAGCAGCTTTTTGAGCAGGGCTATGACGCTGTATTTATAGGCACGGGTACGGATATTAACAGAGGATTGGATATACCCGGCAGAAAGCTTAACGGCGTTATGAAAGCAAACTATATGCTGAGAAGAGTTATGATGTACAGACAGGGAGTTATTCCCAAAGAGAGTTTGCCTGTTCAGGAGGGTGACAGAGTTGTTGTTATAGGCGCGGGAAATGTATCTATGGATGCGTCACGAACGGCAATTATGTGCGGCGCTTCCTCCGTTACCGTTGCTTATGTGGATGTGCGTGAAACCATTTCCGCAGAGGATAACGAATATGAGGACGCTGTTGCGGACGGCGTTAAATTTAAGTGGAAAGCAGTGCCTGTTGAGTATGTCGGTGACGGAAAGAGAGTTACGGGACTTAAAGTAGATTGTGAGGGCAACGATGAGGTTTTGCCCTGTGACAAATGCCTTATTGCTATCGGTTCCAAGCCGGGAAGAATTATTAGAAACAGCACAAAGGGACTTGATGTTGACGAAAAGGGTTACATAGTTACCAGGGAAGAGCCTTACGGAATGACATCGCTGAAGGGTGTTTTTGCAGGCGGAGATGTGGTACACAGACCTGCTACTGTTGTTATGGCAATGAAAGAGGCAAAAAAGGTTGCCGAGGGAATTGCCAAATATGTGGACGCCGTAAGACTGATGAAAAAATTAAATGAAACAAGCAGCGATGTAATTGGTGACTGATAAAAAGCCGGGTTTATCTCGGCTTTTTTTGAGAATAAAAAATTTTAAATTGCAAAATCTAATTAAAGGCAGTATTTTTGAAAGGGAATTTATATGTTTGACAAAAGACGGCTGAGTAACGGTATTGTGGTTGTTACGGACGATATGAAATATATGAACAGCATTTCAATGGGAATATATGTTGGCTGCGGCTCTCGGTATGAAAATGAGCAAAACAACGGTATGGCGCATTATATTGAGCATATGCTTTTTAAAGGAACGCACAAAAGGAGCGCTGCGGAGCTTGCCTTTGAAACGGACGAGCTTGGAGGGCAGCTTAATGCCTACACCTCAAAGGAATACACCTGTTTTTATTTTAAGGTATTAAGCGAGCATTTTAAAAAAGCGCTGGACATTGTAAGCGATATGCTTTTAAACTCTAAATTTGACCGAGAGGACATTAAAAGAGAGAGAACCGTTATTGACGAAGAGATAAGCATATATGAGGATACCCCCGAAGATTTGGTGTTTGACAGACTTCAGTATGATGTTTGGGGAAGAAAAAATTTGGGACTTGAAATTTTGGGTACACACAGCTCCATAAGCAAATTTACTCGTGAGGATTTTTTGGAATATATGTCAAATAATTACAGGACTGACAATATTGTTATATCCGCAGCAGGGCGCTTTGACAGGGAAGAGCTTTACTCTATGCTTGAAAATGCTTTTGGGGGCATTAAGGCGGTTTCCTACAGAAACAATGTTGAAAAAGCCGTGTACACTCCCTCGGCTGTAAAAACCGTAAGGGACATTGAGCAGGTGCATTTATGTATGGCTTTTCCCGCATTTAAAACAGGGGAAAGAAGCTACGGCTTATCGGTATTAAACTCTGCTGTGGGCGGCGGAATGAGCAGCAGGCTTTTTCAAAAAATAAGAGAAGAAAAAGGCTTGTGCTACAGCGTTTATTCCACATTTTCCACCTATATGGACGCAGGTATATTTATGATATATATGGGGCTTAGCGCCTCCAATTTGGAAAAGGCGATTAATATTTGCGAAAGTGAGCTTGAAAGGCTAAAGACGGACGGAATTGGAGAAGAGGAGCTTTTAAGAGTAAAGGGTCAGTTAAAAAGCGCTTTTTTAATGCAGGACGAAAGCACCTCCGCAAAATGTGCGAGAATTGGGAGAAATATGCTCCTTACGGGGAGATACCGCAGCAATGAAGAGGCATTGAGCCTGTTGGAAAAGGTTGACAACAAAGAGATTAAAGAAATTTCCAATATTATTTTTAATAAAAATTTAATGAGTATTTCCGTTGTCGGAAGAGAAAAGGGCATAAATTTACAGAATATAATAAACGCATAAGCACAAAATAAGTGTGGAGGAACAAATAAGAGGAGGTAATTTATATGAATACTAAGCCTTATGACTTAACTGCTCTTACAGTGCTTATTATTGGGGCAATAAACTGGGGACTTATAGGTTTTTTTCAGTTTGATTTGATTGCGGTGCTGTTTGGCGGTATGAGTTCAATTATTTCCAGAATAATTTATGCCGTTGTAGGTCTTTGCGGACTGTATGCGCTTACAATGTACAACAGAGTGGGCGAAAAGCGGTTTATGGAACAGCACAGCTAATTGTTTGTATCAAAAG
>CAYMAA010000096.1:0-6065 GCA_964388305.1 uncultured Lachnospiraceae bacterium
AAATAGAACAGAAATCAGTGTTAAATTTATCACCAAAATCTGAAATATTTCTTTTCCTCCTTTCATAATATTTGGTCATATTTCAAGGGAAAAGCGCTTACCGCAAACACTTCCCCTTTCTGCATAGAAGAGGATATAATTCGGGCAAAATTTCCCATAATGTAGTCAAATTGGTTAAAAATGGATAATATTTATAACAAAATTTGGTAAGGAAAGCAAAAACAGGAATTTATACGTTTCAGACAAAATTTTAAAAATTTACACTTAATAATTCAGCTTTACCAACAAAAATTAAATAAATATTGGAATTTATACAAATTGCACGAAAAATTTTGAAATACCACCGCTACCCAAAATGCCGCATTATTTATAAAAAGTCAAAAATTGAATAAGGTTAATAAAAAGGGAAACAGAAAAACCGGAATTAATAAAAATACCAAATAAGATTTTGATTTTTAAAATATTTATGATATAATTTTTTTGGGGGTGATTTTTATGAAATACAAAGTAAGTGATTTGGCAGGGCTTTACGGTGTAAGCAGCAACACTATAAGGCGGTATGCGGAAGAGGGTTTTTTAGAGCCTGAGATTGACAAAGACAACAGCTACAGATGGTACTCGGAATTTGACATTGCAAAAACAGGGATTATAAAGCTATATACAAAATGCGGTTTTTCTCTTTCCGACATAAAAAAGATGATGAATGGGGAACATGAGGAAATTATTAAGGTACTTGAAGGAAATCTTGAAGAAATGGATAAAAAGCTGAAAAATATGTACTTTTTGCGGCATTGGCTAAAGGACAACATTCAGCTTATGAAAACAGCGGAGCGTTTAGGGAACAGCTACGAATTTTTTAACGGCTTGCACATGAGATACATTTTATACAGTAAAGGCACGGAATATTATAAAGAAAAGGAACGTATTAAAATTTTAAACGATTTTATGTTTAAGCTGCCCGAGGTGGAGCTTTTCAGACTGTATAAATTATCGGATATTAACAAAAATGAGATAATTCCCTACAACGGCTGCCTTATAAAGCACAACGACATTGAAAGATTTGGCTTAAACGTAAAGGATTTTGAAAACAGATATATAGAAAACTACCCAAAAAAGCCATCTATTGTGGGAATAATTGAAGTCAGTCAGGAAAATTATCAAAACAAAGAAAAATATGGCGAGCTTTTACTGAATTACATATTAAAAATGAAAAAATACGCTAATGAGCATGGCTTTGAGCCTGACGGGGATATTACTGAAATATTTGTAAACGCTTTCGGCAAAACAAAGGAGTCCCTTATAGGTATGCCCCTAAAAGAGCTTAGCGAGAGTAAATAAACCGCCTTATACACCGTGGAAGTCTGTTAAGAACAGAGTGTAAAATAATTGAAATGCGGTAAGTTTTTGAATAAAATTTTTCCGCACCCAAATAACCCTCTTTGGCATACATACCTTGGAGAGTAATAATGTTTTGCGGCAATTTAACGGGACGGTTAAACTGAGAATTATACCTTGCCGCCTTATCATACGAAGAAGAAAAAAGCTGAACTTCACCATTTATTTTATCAAATGCCGCCTTGCCCTTTGGGGAGTTTATCAAAACGCAGGAAACCCCCATATTTTTGGGAAATTTATGGGAGTGTACCTTTGAAATTTTTTGAAAATCCCCCAAGGTTATATCACCAACACGCAATTTTCCCGCATAAGGACAGGCATAACAGCTTTTTCTGCTTAAATAACCGCCGTAAAAAAGCGTAAAATACGAGCTTAATTTGGGGGCAATATACAGCCTTGCGTTTTTGCCGCTGTTTTTGGTATATTCCATACAAATGCCCTTGCCAAAAAACCTTGTTTTATCTCTAAAAGTAAATTTGTCTATCCTTTTACAATTTTTATTTTCAAGAATAAAAGCCAAATATTCATTAAAAAGTTTTTGACTTGGCACACCGTGGCAAACAAGATCCACGGCAATAAGGTTGGGGTAATTTTTACCCAAAAAAGACAAAAGCCCTGCCGTTTGACAGGGCGTTCCCCCAAACAGCACGTTTTTGCCTGTTTTAAGCTCTTTTTCAACTGATTTATATGTAAAATTCATATGGCTTTGAACATATTTTGAGCCTTTAAAGGCTTGCATCTCACTGTGGGTTTTTGCCGCCCTATGTACGGCTTTAACATTGCGCCCGTCATACTCAAACACCGACCCGAAAACACAGCCGCCGCTTTCAATAACATTTTTCGCCAAAAGGGGAAATATCCCTCCCGAGGACGAGGTTAAAACCTCTTTCCGCTCCTTTGCCGCCGCAGCAAAAACCGCCGATGGCTCAACCCCAACTGCCTTGCCTATGGGGCAGGCCTTTTTGCAAGCGCCGCAGGCTATGCACTTGCCGCCGTCAACAAAGGGATAAGCAAAGCCATATTCGTCCTCTTTCATTGTTATGGCATTTTGGGAGCAAGCATTTTTACACGCTTCACAGCCAAAGCACTCTTCCTTTTTGTTGTATAAAATAATTTTTTCCATGGTTCTGTGCTTTACCCCCCCCTAAAGCATTTTTCAAAAAATCAATGCTTTCCTTTCGTTTTTGCTCCGCAAGCACATCAAATAAATCATAGTCAATTTTAGTTTCCAAAGAGCTTATAATTTGGCTGCTGCCCTTAACAATTCGGTTACTAAGCTCAAATTCCTTTAACAAAGATATTATCTTTTTAAATCTGCTGTCATTTGCAATGGAACAGGCAAACTGCTTATGGTTTAAAAGCGAAAAAACCGCGCCGTGAAAAGTACCTGTAACAACACACTCCGCATTTTTAAACAGCCATGCCCACTGAAAGGGAGTTAAACTTACTGTAATACCTGCATAACCCCTGTCACATTCCCCTGCACCGTAAGCGCTTAAATTTTGGCTTTTTGCATATTCAAACAGCTTTATTCTTTCCTTTTCCTTCAAGCCGTCACTGTAATAAAACAGCATATAAGGCTTTTTAATGCCCTTAACCTCTTCCGTGGGAATTTCCGTTAAAAAGGTTGGGTCAAGCACTCTGTGGATTTTCTTGTCCGTAATTTTTCCGATAATTTCTTCCGTCAAATCGTCCCTTGCGGAAATCATATAAAAGCCGTTTATGCCGTCCTTTACATATTGAGGAATGTGGTTTGTTTGGGTGCTTCCGACGCTTGGAGCGTATGCCACAATTTTTTTGCACTTTAATCCGCAGCCGAATTTAATTTTATCGTTGCTCTTTCTGTCAGTAAAATTCCAAACCTCGTCACTGCCTATAATTATGCAGTCAAATTCAAGAGAGTTTACATCATTTGGTATGTAGCACTTGGGGGTAAGGTGCATATAGGCTTTTCTTGCCTTTGCAAACTGCGCGGGAACGGTTATTTTACTTATCCAACAACGCAAATTTTCCCGATTTCCGTAAAAGCGAAACCAGCCGCCCGTGTTAATTATGCTGTGCTTTAGGTTGATGTAGTTTATAACGTAAACCTCGTCCTCGCCGCTAAGGCTGCAAAGTGTTTTTTGCAAGGCATAGCACTGTAAAAATGCCCCGTAATTATTTATGTAATGATGTGTTAAAATTCCTATTTTCATGTCCGTTACCCGTTTATTTCCAAATATAGCTCGGTCAGTTTTTTTGAGGCGGTTTTTATGCTGTAACCGCCGTTTTTTACGGCTATACTCTTGTCTTTTCTGTCTTTATTTTGCAGTCTGTCAATAATATGCTCTGCCCAAACCTCTGCCGAAGATTGCAGGGAAAGAAACTCCGCATTATCCGTAAATACGGTTTCTTTTGTTATTGTGTCGGAAAATACGCAGGGCAAATCCGCCGCCTGAGCCTCTATGCCCACAACAGGCAAACCCTCCCAAAACGAGGGCAAAACAAATACGTCAAAAGCACTGTACCACTCGTTGGCATTGGGCAAATTCCCCATAAACATTACTTTATCATCAATTCCTAAAGCAACCGCTTTTTTCCTTGCAGCCGCCATAAGCTCTCCTTCGCCCAAAAGCACAAGCCTTGCACGGGGCATTTTTTTACAAATTTCCGCAAATATCTCCAATAAAAAGGCGTGGTTTTTTTGAGCCATAAACCTGCCAATATGCCCTATAACCCGCATATTTTCCAAGCTGTACTTCTTACGCAGTTTTTTTCTTGCCTCGTTGTTAAAAGTAAATTTTTCTTCTTCAATGGCATTGGGTATAAGTGTAAAGTCCGCACCCTTTCCAAAATAACACTCCGCCGCCGCAGTGCCGCAGGCAAAGTTGTGTGTGGTACTTTTCTTTAGCATTTTTTTGCAAAAGAGTTTGAGGGGCAGCTTAATGTCCTTTGCTATGCTTGCTCCGTGTGCATGAAAAATTCTGTTGGGTATGCCGCTGTGTTTGGCGGCAAAAAGGGCATATTCCCCCAAAGCGCCGTTGTGCGCCTCTATTGTTCTGTATTCCGAATGCTCCGAAAACAGCTTTTTCATATATTTGTAATATGATAAATACTTGACGGGATTAAGCCCCGGGGTTATAAAAATTCTTCCCCCCAATTTTTTTATTTCTTCGTCATAGGCGCCCGGTTTTTGCTTATTGCACAAAAAATCAAACTGCACCTTTGTTCTGTCTATGTTTCTGTAATAGTTCATAAGTATTGTTTCAATTCCGGCTCTGTCCATATTGCTGACGCAGTGAAGTACTCTAATCATATTAAATCCGTCCTCCGCCGCTTAAATGCTCCAAGTAGTTTTTTATTACCTCAAAATGCTCAGTTGCCTGCTTTTTGCTGTTTTGGTATGGCAAAAAAACACTGCTGTTGCGTATTTCTTCGCTTAATTCCTTTGTGCTGAAATTGTTTAAATAAAACCTCTTGCCCGTGTAGCCTGCATCGTCAAGTACATTGTCGGTTTTTTGAGAATACATAAGAGGTACAAACGGAATACCCAAACGCATTGCCAAAATGCAGCTGTGAAACCTTATGCCAACAACTTTTGAGCATCGCATAAAATTTTTAATAATTGTACTGCCATCATCTGTATGAGCAGCAATTTCTACCATTTCCTTGTTTTTGCAAAAAGATTTTATTGTAACTGCGGCGCAAAGGTCGTTTTCTTCTTCAATATCAAAGGCAAATAAAATAACTTTTTTACCTGTTTCTTCTATATATAAGTCTGCACATTGAGCAAGCTTTTTGTAAATATCCAAATTGTCTGCAAACCTGAGCCTGTAGGCGGATATGCCAAGGCAACCCTCGCCTTTAACGGATGGCAGCCACTCGTCCGGCAGTGCAAAAAGTATGTCGGGACAGTATAGCTTTGTTTTTGCGTGTTGAATGTATTTTTCCGAAAAGCTCTCTCTTACGGTTATAACACTGTATTCTTTAAGCTCTCTCATTATGAGCATTTTAGCAAATTTGTTGTAAAACGGGCCGATGTTGCAGCCTATAACCCCTTTGGGTACGCTTGTTTTTTTGCGTTTAAAGCTGTTCACTATGTATTCAAACAAATCTCTTTTTGATTTTATAAAAAAACCCGAGCCTGTTATTCTTAAAATAAAGTCAAACTTAACTTCCGAGCCGTTTTCCAAAATATGAATATTTGATGTTCCCTTAAACGGCTCTAAAACCTCTCTGCGCTTTGAATGAATAAAAAGCTCATGCTTCGCAAGATAGTATGCGGCTATTCTTATCATCATATCATCGCCAAAGTTTCTGTCTAAATAGCCCTCTGTCAATATGTTCATACTCTATCGCCCTATACTGAATTTATGTTTAGCCAATTTAATTTTACCTCTAAATAGTATTCTTGTCAATGACACATACTTTCGTATTTTCAGCAAATTCCTTATTGTTTGTTGTTAAAAATTTGCTTCGTAACCCCTGCTTTTTTGAGAAATATTATTATTTGTATATGTTAATTTTCAGCTTCCCCTCAATAAATAATTTTATACATTTTATACTATAATTCAATAAATTGTTTCATACATTTTATACCGCATTTTAACTATTGATACTTCGTAAATCCATTAGTAACTTTCTTGATTGAAATTTTTTTATCTTGTTTGAAATGTTTTTTTGCTTTTCTT
>CAYMAA010000097.1:0-6017 GCA_964388305.1 uncultured Lachnospiraceae bacterium
GAGTCCCCTGTAAAATCAGCAATTTCAACAATTTCCCTCGCCTGATAGCTGTGCGCAAGAATACAAATATCCTTTTCTTTCTTTATCCGCATAATTTCCTGTTGTATGTCGTATATCATACCTGTTCCCTCCTAACATCTCCAACCGCCGTAACAACACAATAGCCGGCAAGCTCCACACGCCGCTCCAAGCACCCTCGGCACTGCGCCGCCTCCTCGCCTGTGCATATTTTGTTATCATATAAATCATATAGCTTTCTTACACCCGCAGGCGAAAGATTAGGCATAACCACATTAGCGCCGGCTTTAAGTCCCAGCTCACGGCCTTGAGGGTGAACAGTACCCAAGGCAGTTGTTGAAGGAATAAGCGCGTATGGAAACATAAGCCGTAAAATCGAAATAAGCCTCAGCGTAAGAAAAACACTTCCGCCCTTAAACTCCCTAAACGGTGTTTGCTTATGCGTCACATAAGGGCCTATTCCAATCATATCAGGCTCCAATTTCCTCAAAAACCTAATATCCTCAACAATGTTTTCGGTTGTTTGATACGGCGAGCCTACCATAAAGCCGGAGCCCACCTGATACCCTATTTCCTTTAAGTCAAACAAGCACCTTTTTCTGTTCTTAAGGCTCATACTTTTAGGATGCAGCTTTTTGTAGTGGTTTTCGTCCGCCGTTTCGTGCCTGAGTAAATAACGGTTTGCCCCTGCGTTAAAAAAATCCTCGTAGCTTTGCCTCGGCTTTTCGCCTATTGAAAGTGTAATGGCGCAGTCCGAAAAGCTTTCCCTTATGGCGTAAACAATATCGCAAATCAGCCTGTCACTGTAAAACGGGTCATCTCCCCCCTGCAAAACAAACGTGCGAAAGCCAAGGGCATAACCCTCCTTGCAGCAGCTTAAAATCTCTTCCTTATTAAGACGGTATCTCACGGCAGAACGGTTGCCCCTTCTTATTCCGCAATAATAGCAGTTGTTTTTGCAGTAGTTTGTAAATTCAATAAGTCCTCTAATGTAAACCTCATCGCCGTAAATCCGCCGCCTTACACAGTCCGCCGCCTTGCACAGCTCCCCGTCAAACTCAGCCGTTTCAAGCAAAAGCGCAAGCTCTCCGTCGGGCAAATTCCTGTTTGCTTTAAGTTCTTCAACAATGCTTTCAAATGCTTTCATATTCACTCTCACAGCTTCTCATGGCAAGAATGGTTTCGGTTATTAAATCGTCCAATGACCACCCAAGCATATCTGCGCCCCGTTCAATAACCTCTCTTGAACAGCCTGCGGCAAATTTGGCATTTTTGTACTTTTTCTTTACGGATTTAAGCTCTAAATCCGAAACACTCCCGGAGGGACGCATTATTGCCACGGCTCCTATAAGTCCCGTAAGCTCATCCGTTGCGTATAAAACCTTTTCCATTTCATGCTCAGGCTTAATATCCACCGTTAAGGCATATCCATGGCTTGCCGCCCCGTGAATAATGCGTTCGTCTATACCCCTCTCCCTCATAATTTCCTGCTCTTTAATACAATGCTCATCAGGAAACCGCTCAAAATCAAGGTCATGAAGAAGTCCCACTATCCCCCAAAGGTCTTCTTCCTCACCATATCCAAGCTTATTCGCAAAATATCTCATAACACCCTCTACAGTCAAAGCGTGCTTTAAATGAAATTCCTCTTTGTTGTATTCCTTTAACAGCTCCCAAGCCTCTTCTCTTGTAAATTTTCCGTTCATTTTTTAAAACTCCCTTTCTCCAAAGCCTTTTTCAGGCGGTTTAACGCTTCCGTAAGCACACCTTGCGGACAGGCAATATTCATTCGCATAAAACCGCTGCCGCCGTCCCCAAATGTAGCGCCGTTGTGAAGCAGAAGTCCGGCGTCATCAATAAAAAAGTCCTTCAGCTCTTCATCGGTTAAATTAAGTCCTCGGCAGTCAAGCCACATAAGATAAGTCCCCTCGGGTTCAATAAGCGAAATCGGACTTCCGTAAAGTGCGTTTCGTAAAACAGCCGCATTCCCCTCCAAATATTCCATCAGCTCATCAAACCATGCCCCGCCGTATTTGTATGCCGCCGTTGCCGCAGCAATTTCCATTGTGTTTAAACCCTCTATCCCCGTTGCGGCGCAGGCAAGCTTCAGCTTTCTTCTCAAATTTCCGTTTTCCACCCAAATGTTCGCCCCCTGAAGTCCCGCAAGGTTAAATGTTTTGCTTGGAGAAGTGCAGGTAATGGTTCTTTGGGAAATCTCCTCGGATAAAGAAGCGATTGGTATGTGCTTAAAACCCTTGTATATAAAATCGGAATGAATTTCATCGGAAACAATTAAAACATTGCGCTTTACGCAAATTCGTCCAATCTCCAAAAGCTCTTCCCTGCTCCATACCCTCCCCACAGGGTTGTGGGGTGAACATAAAATAAACAGCTTAACATTTTGTTCAATAATTTTGTTTTCAAAATCCTCAAAATCTATTATATACCTTCCATCTGACAATTTCAATCGGGATATAACAAGCCTTCGCCTGTTTGCCTTTACAATTTTTTCAAACGGATAATATACCGGCTGACAGATCAATACGCCGTCATTCCCGTTTGTAAATGCTCTGATTGCGGCGGCAACGGCAAATATAACTCCCGGTGTTTTCACATTCCATTCAGCCTTTAAATTAAAACCCATCCTGTCGGAATACCACTTTACAACAGCCTCGTCATAACAAGCGTCCGTTTCGGAATATCCGTATATGCCGTGCTTAACGGTCTCGGCCAATGCCTCCTCAATCTCGGGCGCAGCCTTAAAATCCATATCCGCAATCCACATAGGTATAATATCCCTGTAGCGTTTTCCTCTTGGCAGATTATTATATTTAACGGAATTGGTTTGTTCTCTATTATGTTTTATATCAAATAAAGATGTGCCTGCTTTATTACCTGTCACCTTAAACCTCCAAAGCCAATAAATATTAAACCTATCTATTTTATAAGCATTATACAACCCTTTTAGCTTAATGTCAAGATAATGAAAAAAAATGACTTAAAAAAGCCTTGGAAACGTGAGAAAAACAGTTAATAAAATTACCGTGTATAACTGTATTATTTGTTTATTTGTCGGAAAAGGGTACTGTTCGGGAGAGGCTTTACCTCTCCTGAACAGTACCCCGAAGGGCGGAGGGCGGCTTAAGCCGCCATTAACTCTCCGCCCTTCGCCGCAAGCCTTATGTAGTAGGCTAAACCAAAACAAAACAGGCTATTCTTCATCTTTTATATAATACCCTACTCCCCGTGATGTGTAAATATATTTTTCTCCAAATCTGTCATCTATTTTTGTTCTTAAATATCTTACATATACATCAACCACATTTGTTTCTCCAAAATAGTCATATCCCCACACCTGATTTAAAATTTTTTCCCGTGACAATACTATATTTTTATTTTTCATAAGGTAAGCCAATAAATCAAATTCCCTCTTTGTAAGTTCTATTGTGTTATCGTTCAGCTTTACACTTCTTTTAGCATAATCCACCTTTAGGTTTTTAACAACCGCCGTGGATTTATCCGCCATGCTTTCTTCTCTTTTTTTATGCTTTAGGGCAACCCTCATTCTCGCAAGCACCTCTTCAATGGCAAAAGGTTTTGTAATGTAGTCATCTGCTCCGTTATCCAGTCCCGTAACCTTATCCATTACTTCACTTTTGGCAGTTAACATAATAATAGGCACATCTGATGTTTTTCTTATTCTTCTGCAAACCTCAATACCGCTTAACCCCGGCAGCATAAGATCCAGCAAAATAATGTTGGGAGATTCCTGCTCAAACATTTCAACGCCATTCCGCCCGTCATTGGCAACAGCAACATCATAACCCTCGTGTTTAAGCTCCAGCTCAACAAATCTTGCCAGTTTAACCTCATCTTCAATAATTAAAACCTTTACTTTTTCTTCCATATTATCAAATTCCTTTCCGAAAAGCAGCCATATTATTATGTACTCTGTTAATTTACTTATCTATATTATATATTATAGATTATTATCTTATTGTAAAATTAACGATGTATTAGAATAAGATTAGAATTATTATGCAAAAAACAGAAAGGAGTTGCTGTTTAAACGGGAAGTTTTTAAATTGCAGCAACCCCTACTCTATAAGTTTATAGTAAAAAAGGGAGAAAAATTATGAAACGTAAACCAAGTGTTTTTTGATTTACTGACTACAGTATACACTAAAATTATGAAAATACAATATAATAATTATTAAATATTTTTAATTTTTTTAAGTATTGTTATATATTTACGGAATATTACATTAAAGAAATAATAAGCGGCACACCGTAGGTTGCAAAGCTCATAATGGCACTTGCCAAAAGTATTCCCAAAAATATTGCCGGCACGGCTTTTTTAAGTTTAATACCAAGCAAAGCTGACACAAGAGAACCCGTCCATGCGCCTGTACCCGGCAAGGGTATGCCAACAAAAAGCATAAGTCCCAAAAACTCATATCTTTGGATTTTTTCACTTTTTCCCATAGCTCTTTTTTCAAGCCTTTCCACTATACCCCTTGTTGCTTTAAAGCCTTTAAGCCATTCAAAAATTTTATTAATAAAAAGAAGAATAAAAGGAATAGGAATGATATTTCCAACCATGCAAAGAATAAGAGCTTTTATATACGGCACTTTTAAAAGCGCTGCCGCTATAAGTCCTCCTCTTAATTCCAATATAGGAATCATGGAAATGATAAAAACAACAATATCTTTGTTAATTCCTCCCGCCAATGACACAATTCCCTCAACAAGCCTTGTTACCAAAGACTCATGCTCTGCTGCCTTTGCCAGTAAGCAAACAGCCCTTTCCGATATAATTTGCATAACTGCCTCCCCGAAGTTTTTATATATTATAACATATTAATGAGCTAATTACAATATATTACCGTTAAAACAGAACCCAATTAAGCAAATTTTTTTAATTTTATAGCTTGTATTTATTTTTAAAATTGTTCATTGGAACAAAAAATAACCCGAGGTGCCATTCCCCTATAATTGATACCTATCCAATGATAGGTGGGTTTCCGCACATTCAGGTCTGCCATCCCCTGCCCAAAGGGAATTAGATTGGGGCCCGGCATAATTGAAGGAATATAAGAATCCCGTATGAGCTTTGTAGGTTCAATAAAAAGGGTTAGCGCACACCTCAGGAAATAAACTTAAGCTTGCGTAAATGTTTTGTTTTATTAATATATATTATAGTATACCCGAGAATATTTTTCAAGATACATTTTAATTTTTAATAAAAAAAGTCAAGGATATTCGTACTCCGCTCTTACGGCGTTTTGATGAGTATAAATATCCCCGGCTGTTAATTTATCTGAGATACGGGATTGTAATAGTTTGGCATTACATTGCCTGTAGTTCCGTCGCAGCAAACAGTAAGCGTTTTGCCGCCGTTTTCTCCTGTATATGTAACATAAGCAACAGCTCCGTCAACAACAGCAATAACCGCCTTTCCCTCGGCAGGCGCCGATGATACCGAAGCCGCCGCAGAAATACTGCCTGCCTCCATATTGGCAAGACTTTCGATATTGGCAAGGTTTTCTGAAGAAAAATCCTCCGCCGAAAGCTCTCCCTTAACTGCCGAAAGCTCTGCGGACTCTGTTACTGCCGCCATATAAATATTTCTTGCGGTACTTTCAATTTCAACACTTTTTGCCTTTTGAATATAACCCAAAACATTGGGTACTGCCATAGCCATTAAAATTGCCAAAATTACAAGTACAACAATTACCTCAATAAGCGTAAATCCTCTATTTCCGCCAAGCCTGTGTTTAAATTTTAAATACAAACCTCTCAAGCTTTTTTTCATAATTAAAATGCCCCCTTTGCGTAACAAAATCATATTATATTTATTTTATCACAAACTCAAAATTTTGTAAATAACCACAAAAAATTTTATTATAAGGGGTTGCCCGCCGTTTCATACGGATCATGTGATCCGTATGAAACGGCGACCCGCAGGGTGCAGGGCGGCACAGGCGTAATTGAAAAGG
>CAYMAA010000098.1:0-5768 GCA_964388305.1 uncultured Lachnospiraceae bacterium
TTTTTGCTTATTATAAAAAATTTTACTTGCAATTCTGTTTTAACAGTGCTATAATAAATAAAAGGTTTTTTATAAAGGCTGTGAAAGGGAGAAGTACAACTTGGGAAACTTTACAGGGAGCCAAAAACACGGATTGAGATTTTTGGCAATGAAACAAAAGTTGGAATAACACCCGGGAGCTTATGCCTGAATAGTCTGTTGGGGGCTTGTAGGGATATACGGTTTGCAAGCGTTATTTTGCTAAAGATAGTAGAAGGAGCTGCTAATTTAGGTGGTACCGCGGTATTTATCGTCCTAAGATGTCTGTTTGTGATGTCTTGGGGCGTTTTTTATTATCTTTAATATTTTTTAAGCTTTCGGGTGTTGTGCAGCAGCTTATGTTTATATTTTTTATATATATAAGGAGGAGTTTATATGAAAACAGTTGACGGTAAAATTATTAAAAAAGACCTGTGTCTGTATGATATTTTAGCCTTAAAGGAAGAAGAAGGCAAAAGCATATACACTCACGGAGCAATTCACGGAGTAAGGGATATTGGCGGAGTAACCTTTATAATTTTGCGAAAAATTAACGGACTTATTCAGTGCATTTACGATAAGCGGGAAAATGCCGAAATTAAAGAAATTTTAAAGCCGGAAAACAACATAAGGGTTAAAGGCAGGGTTGTTAAAAACGAAAAAGCGCCCCACGGTGTGGAAATTGCCGTTGAAGAAATTGAGCTTATTTCCACCCCCGAAGCGGAGCTGCCCATTAAAGTAAGCGACTATAAATTAAGCATAGCCTTGGAAAACGAAATATCCGTAAGACCCGTTATATTAAGAAACGAAAAAAGAAGATGCACATTTAAAATTGAGGAAGGAATTGTAAGAGGCTTTAGGCGGTTTTTGGAAGAAAACGATTTTACTGAAATATTTACCCCAAAAATTGTAGCAGCAGGCGCCGAGGGCGGCTCTAACATATTTAAGCTGGAATACTTTGGAAAGAAAGCCTTTCTTGCGCAAAGTCCTCAGTTTTATAAGCAAACCCTTGTGCCTGTGTATGAAAGAGTTTTTGAAATTGCTCCCGTTTTCAGAGCGGAAAAGCACAATACAATGCGTCATTTAAACGAATATATAAGCGTTGACTTTGAAATGGGTTTTATAAAGGATTTTTATGACGTAATTAATATGGAAACAGGTATGATAAAATCCGCGCTTGCATATTTACGGGAAAACTATATGCCTTACATTAAAACCTTAAATGCCCAAATTCCCGAAATTGACACAATCCCCTGTGTAAAATTTAAAGAGGCAAAAGAAATGGTGGCAAAAAAGTATGACCGTCCCATAAGAGATCCATACGATTTAGAGCCTGAAGAGGAAAGGCTTATAGGTCAGCTTTTTAAGGAGGACTATAACAGCGAGTTTGTTTTTGTAACTCATTACCCGGTTAAAAAACGTCCGTTTTATGCTATGGATGACCCCGAAGACCCAAAATACACATTAAGCTTTGACCTGCTTTTCAGAGGCTTGGAGGTAACAACAGGCGGTCAGCGTATACACAGCTATAAGGAACAGATTGAAAAAATGAAGAAAAAGGGACTTGACCCTGACGATTTTGAAAGCTACTTAATGCTCCACAAATACGGCGCTCCCCCTCACGGAGGACTGGGACTGGGTCTTGAAAGATTTACAATGCAGCTTTTGGGATTTACAAACATAAGGCAAACAAGTATGTTCCCACGGGATACTCTCCGCCTTGTACCATAATAAATTAAGAAAGGATTTTGTATATGATTATAGATGATAAACTTATAAATTATTTGGAAGAGCTTTCAAGGCTGAAATTAAGTGATGAAGAAGAGGAAAAAGCAAAGGATGATTTGTCCGACATATTAAATTATGTGGATACATTAAACGAGCTTGACACCTCTAACGCAGAGCCTATGAGCCACCCCTTTAATTTTACAAATAATTTCAGAAAAGACGAGGTAAAGCCCTCCTTTGAAAGAGAAGTTATACTTAAAAATGCGCCTAAGCAAAAAGACGGCTGCTTTTTAGTGCCTAAAACCGTAGAGTAGGAAGGGAGTTTTGGAGATGGATATATTTGATAAAAGCGCCCTTGAGCTTGGGCAAATGATACAAAAAAAGGAAATAAGCTCCGTTGAGGCAACAAAGGCCTATATTGAAAAAATTAAACTTAAAGACGGGGATATAAACAGCTTTGTAACCGTTCTTGAAGATGAAGCGATTAAACAGGCTGAGGAAGCACAGAAAAAAATTGATAGCGGCGAAAAGCTCTCCCCTTTGGCAGGTGTGCCAATGGCAGTTAAGGATAATATTTGCACAAAAGACATTTTAACAACCTGCTCATCAAAAATGCTTTATAACTTTAAACCTCCCTACAATGCGGAGTCCGTAAAAAGACTTAAAGACGCAGGCGCTGTTATAGTCGGCAAAACCAATATGGACGAGTTTGCCATGGGCGGCTCTACGGAAACATCGTTTTTCGGCGCGACAAAAAATCCTTTCGATACAAACAGAGTTCCCGGCGGCTCTTCCGGCGGCTCAGCGGCGGCTGTTTCGGCAGGTCTTATACCCTATGCCCTTGGCTCGGATACAGGCGGCTCAATACGTCAGCCATGCTGTTTTTGCGGAGTAAGCGGCATAAAGCCAACCTACGGCGGCGTCAGCCGTTACGGACTTGTGGCTTTTGCCTCCTCATTGGATCAAATAGGGCCAATAGGCAAAAATATTAAGGACTGCGCAGAGGTACTCCGAATTATAGGAGGTCATGACGAAAAGGACTCCACATCGGTAAAGAATAATGTATACGATTTTTCGGACTGCTTTGACGAAAACATTAGGGGAATGAAAATAGGCCTGCCCGTAAACTATTTTGGCAGCGGTTTGGACGCCGATATTGAAGAGGCGGTGTATAAATGCGCAAAAACCCTTACAGAGCTTGGTGCGGAGGTTTGTGAGTTTGAAATGCCGGCAGTAAAATACGCCGTTCCCACCTACTACATTATAGCCTGTGCCGAGGCAAGCTCCAATTTAAGCCGCTACGACGGCATAAAATACGGCTATCGCAGCAGCAAAGGCGAGGGTCTTTCAGACGTTTTCTTTAACTCCCGCAGCGAGGGCTTTGGTATGGAGGTTAAAAGAAGAATTATGCTTGGCTCTTTCGTTTTAAGCTCAGGCTATTACGATGCCTACTATAAAAAAGGCTTGCAGGTAAGGGGTATAATAAAGGAGAGCTTTAATAAAGCCTTTGATAAATTCGATATGATACTTTCCCCTGTTGCGCCTACCACCGCATTTAAAATAGGCGAAAACATATCCGACCCTCTTAAAATGTATTTGGGAGATATTTACACCGTATCGGTAAACCTTGCAGGCATACCTGCCGTAAGCGTGCCATGCGGTTTCGACAGAAAAGGCTTGCCCATAGGTATGCAGCTTATAGGTCAAACATTTTCTGAAAATAAGCTTATAAAAGCCGCCTATGCTTATCAGCAAAACACAGATTTTCAAAACAAAGTGCATGAAATTATGAAAGGGGGCAAAGCATAATGGCTTGGGAAACAGTTATGGGTTTGGAGGTTCATGTGGAGCTTGCAACCAAATCAAAAATATTCTGCTCCTGCACAACGGAGTTCGGCGGAGCGCCCAACACCCACGTTTGCCCTGTTTGCAGCGGCTTGCCGGGGGTTTTGCCCACTCTCAACAGAAGGGTTGTGGAGTTTGCCGTAAAAACAGGCATTGCAACAAATTGCGAAATTACAAGATATAATAAATTTGACAGAAAAAACTACTTTTATCCCGACCTGCCAAAGGCCTATCAGGTAAGTCAGCTATATTTGCCAATCTGCCGTAACGGACATATAGATATTGAAGTAAACGGCAAAAAAAAGGCAATAGGCATACACGAAATACACATGGAGGAGGATGCAGGCAAGCTTGTGCATGACCCTTGGTCAGACTCTACTCTTGTAGATTATAACCGCTGCGGCGTTCCTCTTTTGGAAATAGTAAGCGAGCCTGATTTCCGCAGTGCGGAAGAGGTTATTGCCTACCTTGAAAAATTAAGAGATACCCTCATTTATTTAGGTGTTTCGGACTGTAAAATGCAGGAAGGCTCTATGCGTGCAGACGTAAACCTTTCCGTAAGACCCTTAGGCTCATCGGAGCTTGGCACCCGTACGGAAATGAAAAATATAAATTCATTTAAGGCAATAAGCCGTGCCATTGTTTATGAGGCTAAAAGGCAAATTGAGCTTATAGAAGAGGGCAAAAGAGTTGTTCAGGAAACAAGGCGCTGGGACGAAAATAAGGATGCCACCTATGCCATGAGAAGCAAGGAAAATGCACAGGACTACAGATATTTTCCCGAGCCTGACCTTCTGCCCGTGGAAATAAGTCAGGAGTGGATAGATAAGGCAACGGCTGAAATGCCCGAGTTTGCGGATGCCAAAAGAAAAAGATATGTGGAAGAGCTTGGTTTAAGCAGGTATGACGCCGAGGTTTTAACTGCTGAGCATAGCTTGGCAATACTTTTTGAAGCCGCCGCCAAAGAGTGCGGAGAGCCAAAGGAGGTTTGCAACCTTATAACGGGAGAGCTTATGAGGCTTATTACAGAGGCAAAAACCTCTGCGGATAAAATTTCCGTTGACCCTGTAAAAATTGCCCGTATAGTAAAGCTTACCGTAGAGGGCAAAATTAACAGAAATGCGGAAAAAGAGGCGCTTGAGGCAATATTCAGCCAAAATGCCGACCCCGACCAATATATTAATTCTCACGGACTTTTAATGCTCAATGATGACGCCCTTGTTTCCGATACTATAGACGAGGTTATTAAAAACAATCCAAAATCAATAGAGGACTATAAGGGCGGCAAGCAAAAAGCCTTCGGTTTTCTTGTAGGGCAAACAATGAGAGCGCTAAAAGGCAAAGCAGACCCAAAAGCCGTAAACCGCATACTCACCGAAAAACTCAATTCACTGTAATATTAATCCCCCGATAAAACCGGGGGATTTTAACTGGTGTGTTTTTATAAAGTAAGTAAATTTTTCCCCAAAGCAAAAAGCACATAATTTGAGTCAAAATCAATTATATTTTTTGTTTCTAAAAATTTCGCTCTTTTTCTTGCATATTTTTTTTGTTATGATATAATATAATTGGAATATAATTTTAAGATGTAAATTATACCCTTGTAATTGGTTAATATAAATTTTATTTTAATATTTTGGAAAGGATTTGTTTAAACATGAGCAATTTTAATGTAACCGACTCTGTAATTTATACAGGCTGCGATGACAAAACATTGGATCTGTTTGAGGGTCAGTATGTTATCCCAAACGGTGTTTCTTATAACTCTTATATAGTTATGGGTGAAAAAACCGTTGTTATGGACAGTGTTGACAAAAGAGCCGCCAACGAGTGGCTTAATAATTTGGAAACCGCACTTAACGGCAAACAGCCGGATTATTTGGTAATATCCCACATGGAGCCTGACCACGGCGGAAGTCTTGAAAGCTTTATTAAAAAGTACCCCAACACAAAAATTGTGGGCAATGCAAAAACATTTGTATTTTTTAAACAGTTTTTTAATATGGATATAACGGACAAAACCGTAATTGTTAAGGACGGGGACGAGCTTGACCTTGGAGGAAGAAGTCTTAAATTTATTTTTGCTCCCATGGTACACTGGCCTGAGGTTATGATGACTTACGACAGTAAGGATAAAATACTTTTTTCCGCAGACGCTTTTGGAAAGTTTGGAGCAT
>CAYMAA010000099.1:0-5654 GCA_964388305.1 uncultured Lachnospiraceae bacterium
GGTCATCTGCCTTAACGTAAGAAGAGTCGGGTTGGGAGCTTTCCTTATAATATGCACTGTAGCTTGCTCCCGATGTGCCGCTCCACTCAACATAAATTGTTTCATACCATGCTCCCTGTGCCAAAACATTTTCCGCCGCAAAAGTGCCTGTGCTGAAAAATGTTACGCAGGAAATTGCCATAGCTGCTGACAGAAATAATGCCAAAATTCTGTTTTTTTTCATAAATTCATCTCCTGTTTGCAAAGTTTGTTACATTTATCATTCTAATACCCAAATTTTATCATATATTTCAACAAATGTAAATGGCTTTATAAAATTTTAATTTTTTTATTTTAAATGAGTGATAGACAGGGGGAGGAAAAAATGCTATAATGGAGAAAGTGAACGTGTGGTTTAAGTTTTAGGCTGGGAGGTACTTTTAATGAAAACGGATATTGAAATTGCTCAGGAAGCGGAAATTTTTGAGATAAAGAAAGTGGCGGAGAATTTTGGGATTGACACGGAGGAGTTAGAGTTATACGGCAGGTACAAGGCGAAGCTTTCCAACGAGTTATACAACAGGGTTAAGGACGGCAGGAAAGGGAAGTTAGTGCTTGTTACGGCAATTAACCCAACGCCTGCGGGAGAGGGAAAGACCACTACCACCATCGGGTTGGCTCAGGGACTTAACAAGCTGGGGAAAAAGACCATTGTTGCTTTAAGAGAGCCTTCTTTGGGGCCGTGTATGGGAATTAAAGGAGGAGCGGCAGGAGGCGGATACGCCCAGGTTATTCCCATGGAGGACATAAATTTACATTTTACGGGGGACATTCACGCAATGACTGCCGCAAATAATTTATTATCTGCCATGATAGACAATCACTTGCAGCAGGGGAACGAGCTTGGGATAGACCCCAAAACAATTACATGGAAGAGAGCTTTGGACATGAACGACAGAGCGTTGAGGAATATTATTGTAGGGTTAGGGGCAAAAACCGACGGTGTTGTGAGAGAGGACAGCTTTCAGATAACAGTTGCGTCCGAAATAATGGCTATTATGTGTTTGGCTGAGGACATTAAAGACCTAAAGGAAAGGCTTGCAAGGATTATTATTGGGTACAGCTACAGCGGCGAGCCGGTTACGGCAGGGGATATTAAGGCGCAGGGCGCTATGGCGGCGCTTTTAAAGGACGCTTTAAAGCCTAATCTTGTACAGACATTGGAGCATACTCCTGCGATTATACACTGCGGGCCTTTTGCCAACATTGCTCACGGGTGCAATTCCGTTAAGGCTACCAAGATTGCCATGGGACTTAGCGATATTGCCATTACTGAGGCAGGCTTTGGCGCTGACCTTGGAGCTGAGAAATTTTTAGACATTAAATGCAGGTTTGCGGGGTTAAAGCCGGATTGTGTTGTGCTTGTGGCTACTGTGAGGAGTTTAAAATACAACGGGGGTGTAGCGAAGGCTAAGCTTAACGAGCCTGATATTGAGGCGGTTAAGAAAGGCTTTGTTAATTTGGAAAAGCATATTGAGAATTTGAGCTTATACGGTATACCCGTAGTTGTTACCCTTAACGCCTTTACTTCCGACACGGAGGAAGAAACAGAATACATAAAAGAAAAATGCGAGGCTATTGGCGCGGATTTTGCTGTTTCGGAGGTTTGGGCGAAAGGCGGAGAGGGCGGACTTGACCTTGGGCGAAAGGTTATTGAAGTTCTTGAAACGAAGAAGAGCAGCTTTAAGCCAATATATGATGTTAATGCGCCTATTATGGATAAGATAGATATTATTGCGACAAAAATTTACGGAGCTGACGGTGTGGATTATTCCGCTGCGGCTAAAAAGGACATAGCGAGGATTGAGGCTATAGGCTACAGAGATGTGCCTGTATGTATTGCAAAGACACAATACTCTCTTTCCGACAATGCTGCGTTGTTGGGCAGACCGGAGAAATTCAGGATAAGCATAAGGAGCGTTACCATTTCCGCAGGGGCAGGGTTTGCCGTGGCTTTGGCAGGGAACATTATGACAATGCCCGGACTGCCGAAGAGACCTGCCGCAGAACAGATTGATGTAACCGATGACGGTGAGATTGTAGGATTGTTTTAAATTTTGGAGTTAGTATGAAAATTTCTTTTATTTCTTTAGGCTGTGACAAGAATTTAGTGGACTCGGAGATAATGCTGGGACTTATTGACAGAGAGGGGTACACAATAACTGAAGATGAAGCAGACGCAGACATTGTTATTATAAACAGCTGCGGTTTTATAATGGACGCCAGCAAAGAGGCCATTGAGAACATTTTAAGAGTTGCGGAGTACAAAAAAAGCGGAAGGCTAAAGGGACTTATTGTAACGGGGTGCATGGCGCAGAGATACAGCGATGAAATATTTAAGCGGCTGCCTGAGGTTGACGCTGTTGTGGGAACGGCGGATTTTGGCAGGATCGGGGAGGTTATTAAGGCTGTTATTGAGGGCAAAAGGCAGGTTATGGAAATCGGGGACAAAAACGAAAGGCTTGACGAGAGTCTGCCAAGGCTCAGAATGATGACCACCTTGGGAGGTTATGCTTACATTAAAATTGCCGAGGGGTGCGATGCTTACTGCACATACTGCAAAATTCCCTCATTAAGAGGGCATTACAGAAGCAGGACGTTTGAGAGCCTTATAGAAGAGGCAAGGGGACTTGCGGAGAAAGGTGTTAAGGAGCTTATTATAATTGCGCAGGACACCACTCTTTACGGCACGGACTTATACGGCAGACCCAGACTGGGGGAGCTGTTACATGAAATGAGCCTTATTGACGGTATTGAATGGCTGAGGGTGTTATATGCCTACCCCGAAAACATTACCGATGAGCTTATAATTGAAATGGCAAGGAATGACAAGATATGCAACTATTTGGATATGCCGATACAGCACGCATCTGACAGTGTGCTTAAAAGAATGGGAAGAAAAAGCAGAAAGGCGGAGCTTTTTGATGTTATTGGAAAGCTTAGGAGCTTTATGCCGGATATTTGCATTAGGACAACGCTGATTGTGGGATTTCCGGCAGAGAGCGAAGAGGAGTTTTACGAGCTGAAGGAATTTATTAATCAGGTTGGTTTTGACAGGCTGGGAGTTTTTGAGTACAGCAGGGAGGACGGAACTCCTGCGGCGAAAATGAAAGGGCAGGTACACTACAGAACAAAGGCAAGGCGAAAGAGAGAAATTTTGGAGCTGCAAAGGGAGATTTCACAAAGGATTTGCAGGAAATACATTGGGAGAAAGCTGAAGGTTATTGTTGAGGGCAGGCTTGAGGGAGAGGACGGCATTTTTATTGGAAGAAGCTACAGGGACTGTTATGAAATTGACGGATATGTATTTTTTAAGAGTGACAGGGAGCTTATTTCCGGTGAATTTGTGAATGTGGTTATTACTTCTTCCTCGGAGTATGACCTTGTGGGATACGAGATTTGATTTTAAGGAGCGGATTATATGAATTTGCCTAACAAACTGACTATTTTAAGAATTTTACTTGTACCTGTATTTTTAATATTTTTAATGGCGCCTTTGGGACTTGGGGTTTTGGGGCGATACATTGCTTTAGGGATATTTATTGCGGCATCCTTGACGGACTGTTTGGACGGGTACATTGCCAGAAGGTACAATTTGGTAACTAATTTCGGCAAATTTATGGATCCTTTGGCGGACAAGCTGTTATGCGTTTCCGCTATGATTGCTTTAACGGCTGTTTCCGATGCGGTAGTTAAGCTGAATGTTATTGTTGTTATAATTATTATTGCAAGAGAGTTTGCGGTGACGGGGCTGAGGACAATAGCGGCTGAGAAAAACATTGTTATTGCGGCTTCTCCATGGGGAAAGCTTAAAACAATATTTCAAATGATAATGATTATTATATTACTTTTGAATATTGACAATGAAATTATGGCGGTTTTGGCGAAGTGTGTTATTGCTATTGCCGTTATACTTACGATTGTTTCGGCAGCGGATTATTTTTACAAAAACAGGAAAGCGCTAAAGGAGTGATTTGATGAAGAATTTAATTAGATTTATATTGATTTTTGCCGCAGGCATATTTCTTTTTACAAACACTGTTTTATGCGATGAGGTGACGGACATTGAATATGCGGACAACAGCACCGATTATTTTTCCGACTACGAAACAGCCGGAGGGTACCTTGCGGGAGTAATTGAGTACATTGACAAAAACTATGTCGGCGGTGATGTGGATATTGAAAGGCTGGTGCAGACGGCGGTTGAAGCCATGGCGGCGAGCTTGGACAATTATTCCGAATTTTATACCGATGATGAGTATGACAGGTTTTTAAACGGTGTAAACAACGAGGTTTACGCAACGGGGTTTGCTTTTTATTGCAGTGAGGACTACCCTGTAATATCCGAGATAATGGAGCAGAGCCCTGCGCAGATTAACGGACTTTTGGCAGGGGACAAGATAACCAAAATTAACGGTGAGGACACTTTATACAAAAGCTATGACGAAGTGGCTGATATGCTTGTGAATGTGGAAAAACCCGAATATAAGTTTTCCATATTAAGAAACAACAAAATTTATGACTTTGAGATTAGCCTTGACACGGTTAAAACCAAATCCGTATTTTATTCCGAAATGGACGATATTATGAGCGTGGACAAGGACAGTATGTGGGAAAGCATAGGGTACATTCAGATAACAGCGATAGGCTCGGGAACGGCGGAAGAATTTGAAGAGGCTGTTAAGTGGGCGAGAAACAGGAGGATTGACAAAATTATTCTTGACCTGAGAGGAAACTCCGGAGGGATTGTGGAAGAGGCTGTTGATATATGCAAACAGATTGTTCCCGAAGGGCGGATAATGTACACTCAGGATAAGACGGGGAACATAGAAGAAACATTTTCACATCTTAAAAGAACGCCGTTTAAACAGATCGCCGTTTTAACGAACGGCATGACAGCATCGGCGGCGGAGATTATTGCCAGCGCCGTTAAGGAATCGGAGATAGGGTTTGTGGTTGGAACAACGACCTACGGCAAGGGGGTTGTGCAGACAATGGCGAGCCTGCCAAGTTTGGGGGTTTTAAAGCTTACCACTATGGAGTATTTTACGAGAAACGGAAACGTAATTAACGGTATAGGGGTTACGCCGGACATTGAGATTTCCACAATGTATGCGGTTTCAGAAAATGACGAATTATATTCCCAAAAGATTAAGGACATTTTAAAATATTTAGGCTACAAAGCGAATACGGAGGGAGAAATTAACAGGGCGCTTGCCACCTTTCAGACGAGAGCCGGCATTAAAGCAACGGTTGCTTTGGACAAGGAAACGGTTAACTCTCTTAATTTGGCAATTTACGCAAGAAGCATTGAGCATGATGACGCTTTGGAAAGGGCGTTTTTAGAGCTGTTAAAGCTTGATTAAGTTTATAAGTTTATTAAATATAAAGATTTATACGGTTTTCGGACTGCGGTTCGGAAGCCGTTTTTTTGAAAACCTGCAACACGACGAGCTTGATGCGTATGTCAGGCAGTTGACTGACATAACAAGAAAAGCGGTACAGAAAGCAAGCGGATATATTCAAGCTACATGAAACGGAACTATATACGCAGGTACTATTGTGGCGGCTGATACGGTGCAGTTTGAGGTTACATCAGACGTTGCGGTAAACGG
>CAYMAA010000100.1:0-5601 GCA_964388305.1 uncultured Lachnospiraceae bacterium
AGATGAAGGCTGTAAGCTTATAAATAAGCTGTTTGATGCGTAAGCCGCAATTATATTTTTTTTCAGTCACAAACCGTTACCTCCAAATAAATATAGGGCATCTCTAAAAATTAGGGTAAAGCCAAACGCAGAAAGAATTATCAGGAGCAATGAAAACGATGCAGGCATAGCAGAAAAGCTATGTTAAGAGAGTTTGAAGCGGATATCGGAAATTATAGCAGTTTGGCAAAATTATAATTTTTAGAGGCGCCCTATAAATATACCTTAAAACAACAAACTTTTCAATAAGAATATTTAAAACATCTATTGACAAATTGGCTAAGTGAAATTACAATATATAAGGGATATGTTGTTTTAGGCGGCATATTCTTATAATAATATGCGCACAGTTGCAGAAGGAGTTAGTTTATATGAAATCCAAGTTATTATTAATTTGTACAATAACCGCTTTAGGGTTTACTCTTACGGGGTGTTCCACCGAAAAGGTTTTTAAAGATAAAGAAGCAGGCTATCAGTTAAAGTATGATTCTTCTATTTGGTCGGTTGACAAAAATGTGGAAAAGGACGTGGCTTTTCCTACGGAAACAGGCACTTATACTTTCAGTGCGGATTTTACTACTTTGGAAAAAACAGAGGACGGAGAACCTAATGCGGAGTTTAAGGTGCTTTGCGAAAGTGTTGAGGATATTGTTGGAGAAAAGGAAGCTGATGGAGATGAGCTTTTAGATGAGGTTGCCGAGGGACTTAACGGAAGGCTTGATGAGGGTTTTATTCAAACAAGCAGCATAACCGCAGGAGGCAGCTCGGAAGCAGCTCAAAGCCTTAAAGGTTATTGGATAACCGTTTCACCCCTTTCTCAAAGAGAAGAGAATGACCCAATAAATGATGTTATATTTGTGGTATCCAACGATACGGTTTATGAGTTTTATTATACTGCCATTGGGGAGGACAACTACTCACGCTATGAGCAGGAAGTAAACTATATGCTTTCAAACCTTTCTACAGATTAATAAACAATATTAACAGCAAAGAGGCAATTACAACAAAGATTGCCCCTTTTTTATTGCAAAAAAACAGCAGAGCCATAAGCTCTGCCGTTACTTCAGCTGAAGAGCGGAATTGAACCGCCGACCTACGCACTACCAATGCGTTGCGCTACCCCTGTGCCACTTCAGCAAACAAATTTATTTTATCATCAAACCCAAGTGAAGTCAAGCTTTTTCTTTCAATATTGTCATAACTTTCTTTTTAATTCTTTGCAAGGCATTATCTATGGACTTATCTTCTTTTTTCATTACCTTGGCAATTTCCGTATATTTTAACCCTCGTAAATGATAAACAAGCACCTGTCTTTCAAACTCACTCAAAGCTTTCAATATTTTTGCCTCTATATTTGTTTTTTCTTCTCTTCCTATATAAAGCGCCTCGGGATTTGTAAGGTTTCCATCGCTTAACTGTTCCAAATATGTGTTGCTTTCGTCTTCGTTCAGCATACTTCTGTTAAGGGATATGGAGGAGTTGAGGGGAATATGCTTTTGCCTGTTGGCTGTTTTAATGGCTGTCATAATCTGCCTTGTAACGCATAAATCCGCAAAGGAAAAGAATGTGGCTTCACTGTTTTCCCTGTAATCTCTTATTGCCTTAAAAAGACCTATTGTACCCTCCTGAATAATGTCGTCCTTATCCGCACCTATAATAAAATATGTTCTTGCCTTAACTCTCACAAGGTTTTTATATCTTTCCAAAAGAGCCTCTTCCGCAAATCTGTCATTTTCACGGGAGAGCCTTATAAGCTCCAAATCGCTTTTTTCTTCATAATTAATACGCATAAATACTGCCTTTCCTCATACCTGCCCGCGGCGCATTTTTTCCAATATTTCACGGGATTTTTCATCAATTCTGTCCATAAAAAGATTATCCTTAACGGGAACGGTTTTATTTATTCTCTGCTTTATTTCCTTATTTACAATGCCCACGTCCGTTAAAAGATCTGATGCGGAAACCCTCACAGCGCCCTTGCTCATAATAATTATCTGCTCCAAGCCGTCAGAGGTTGCCACAAGCACATTGCTGTCTGCTTTAAGTTTTCCCGCAGTTCTTTCAATGTAGTTATCCGCAGTTTCCGCCTCTTTGGTATAAACCACCTTAATATTGCCTATATTCAGCACGGAACCCTGACCCCCTGTGACATTGTAAGCATCAAACACAACTATTATATCGTATTTTTTAACACCCTGATAGTTGCTCATTATATGTACAAGCCTGTCACGGGCCTCGTCTATGCTTTCCTTTGCGATTTTGGAAAGCTCATCCCAAGCAAATATTATATTATATCCGTCTACAAGCAGATAAGTTTTTTTCATTGCATAAACTTCCTTTGTCTTACAACCTCATACATAACAAGTCCTGCCGCTACAGAGGCGTTAAGACTGCCTATTTTACCGTACATAGGTATTTTTACCGTAAAATCACAATGCTCCTTAACAAGCCTGCTTACACCACCGCCCTCTGCGCCTATAACCAAGCCGACGGGCCCTTTAAGGTCTGCATTGTAATAAACCGTTCCTTTCATATCGGCGCAGGTTATCCACAAGCCTGCTTTTTTAAGGCTTTCTATAGCTCTGCTTATGTTTGTTACCTTTGCAACGGGCATATATTCCAAAGCTCCGGCAGATGCCTTGGAGGCTGTTGCCGTAAGCCCTGCGCTTCTGTTTTTTGGTATAATTACACCATGTGCGCCTGCTGTTTCGGCGCTTCTTATAATTGCTCCCAAATTGTGAGGGTCCTCAATTTCATCTAAAATTATAACAAAAGGCTCTTCACCCCTGCTTTTTGCGTTTTCCAATATATCCTCAACAGAACAGTACTCCTTTGCAGGGGTAATTGCAATTACACCCTGACAGTTGCCGGTGGTTTGCATATTGTTAAGCTTAACCTTGTCTGCCTCCTGCACAATAATGCCGGCTTCTCTTGCCTTTGCGACAATTACTTTAAGAGTCCCCTCAACCTCGCCTTTTTTAACAAATATTTTGTCAATGGTTCTGCCGTGATTAAGAGCCTCCAAAACGGAGTTTCTTCCCTCAAGCTGAGTCTTTTCTTTTATTTCTTCAAATTTGTTGAATTTTTCCCTCTTGCCGCCGTATGCTTTGCCCGACCTGTTTTTATCTTTAAAATTTTTTGCGCTGCTTTTCATATTTATCTCCCGTAAACTATTCTTCTTCAATGCACCTTAAAAAAAGCTCTCCAAGCCTGTCCGTTCTGCCCTGTAGATATAAATACCCGAACAAAGCCTCCAAACCCGTTGCGTGACGGTAGTCCGTAGCGGAGGCGTGCTTTGCCATTGTGTGTGAGTTTGCGTTTCTACCTCGTTTTAATACGGCAAGCTCCTCCCCGGTAAGCATATTTTTTATTTTATGATACATTTTTGCCTGTGCCTGTGCTTTTACCATATTTCTGGCTTCACTGTTCATTTTGTCCACGGCTTTGCTGCCTTTTGAAAGCACAAAGCTCCTTACATAAACCTCAAATACGGCATCGCCCATAAAAGCCAGTGCAAGAGAAGAATATTCCCTTGCACCGTTTTTAAACTCAAAAAGTTTTAAAACATCTTCCATTATTTTTTGTAACTCCAACGTACGCCTTGCCTTGTATCTTCAATAACAACTCCCATTTCCAAAAGCTCTGCTCTTATGGCGTCTGCTTTGCCGTAGTCCTTAGCTTTTTTTGCGGCGGTTCTTTGGGCGATAAGCTCTTCTATTTTGGAAACATCTCCCGTTTCCTCTGTTTCGTTTTCTGTTTTTATGCCTAAAACCGAGCAAAGCTCTTCTATACCATTTAAAAGATTTTCGGCAAATGCCTTTGTGCAGCCTGTTTTAATGCAGGAGTTTGCAAACTTAACATATTCAAATATACTTGCAATGGCATCGGCAGTATTAAAGTCATCGTCCATTGCGGCCTCAAAGTCTTTTTTAAATTTGCCGCTGTCCTTTAAAAGCTCTTCCTCATCTGCTTTTAAATCCTCACCCTCGGAATTTTCTATATAAAACTTTAAGTCCCTTACGCTGTTTTTAATTCTGTTAAGACCGCTGCCTGCCGCATCTATAAGCTTTCTTGAAAAATCAATGGGACTTCTGTAATGACCGTTTAAAATGAAAAATCTTACAACGTCATAAGGCACTTCCGCAACAATATCCCTTAATGTAAAAAAGTTGCCTTTGCTTTTGCTCATTTTTTCGTGATTAACATTTATAAATCCGTTGTGCATCCAATAATGGGCAAAGGGAACACCGTTTGCCGCCTCGCTTTGGGCAATTTCGTTTTCATGATGAGGGAATATAAGATCCTCGCCGCCTGCGTGAATATCTATGGTATCCCCCAAATATCTTTTTGCCATTACTGAACACTCAATATGCCAGCCGGGTCTGCCCTCGCTCCAAGGACTTTCCCAATATGGCTCGCCCTCTTTTTTTGGCTTCCACAAAACAAAGTCCGCAGGGGATTTTTTATCCGGGTCGGCATCTACTCTGTTGCTTGCGCCTGCAATTAAATCGTCCAAATTTTTGCCTGAGAGCTTTCCGTACCCCTTAAAGGAGTTTGTATCATAATAAACACTGCCGTTTTTTTCATAGGCATAGCCTTTATCTATAAGCGTTTTTATCATTTCTATAATGTAGGGCATTTCCTCCGTTGCCTTGGGGTTATAGCTTGCAGGCTCTACATTAAGTCCCTCTGCGTCCTTTATGGCTTCCTTAATATATCTTTCCGTTATGACCTCTGTGCTTACTCCCTCTTCGTTGGCTCTTTTAATGATTTTATCGTCCACATCGGTAAAGTTTTGCACATAGGTTACGTCATAACCCTTATACTCCATATATCTTCTTATGGTGTCAAAAATAACGTATGGTCTTGCGTTTCCTATATGGATAAGTCCGTAAACCGTAGGGCCGCAAACATACATTTTTACCTTATTTTCTTCAATAGGCACAAATTCTTCTTTTTTTCTTGTAAGAGTGTTATAAACCTTCATTTTTCGTCCTCTCCAAAAGAACAACCGCCTGAGCGGAAATACCCTCTCCCGAGCCTGTAAAGCCAAGTCCCTCCTCGGTGGTTGCCTTTATATTTATATCTTCAATGTCAATATTCATATCCTCCGCCAGATTTTTTTCCATCCGGGGTATGTGGGGCGCCATTTTTGGCTTTTGCGCAATAATACAGCCGTCTGCATTAACAATTTTATAGCCTTTTTGGGTCATAAGCTCAACAATACGGCGTAAAAGCAATCTGCTGTCTGCATTTTTATACTTGGGGTCGCTGTCGGGGAAAATTCTGCCAATATCCCCAAGCTTACAGGCGCCTACAATAGCGTCCATAATTGCGTGAATGAGTACGTCCGCATCGGAATGACCCAGCAGCCCTTTTTCGTATGGTATATCCACGCCGCCGAGTATGAGCCGTCTGCCCTCAGCAAGCCTGTGTACATCATAGCCTAACCCAACTCTCATTTTTGCCAAAAAACCACCCCCTTATTTATAAAAAGCCTGTTCTGTACAAAATTATTATATAACAAATTATCCGCCTTTGCAATAAAATTATTCCGGAAAA
>CAYMAA010000101.1:0-5400 GCA_964388305.1 uncultured Lachnospiraceae bacterium
TATAACCCCTCATTTCGGTTTCCGCAATAACCTCACCCTTTATTCCGTTAAGACAGGCAGCTCCAACGAATTCGATCTTTTTATACGCTTTAAGCTCACCTTTATAGGCATCAAATCTGACGCTTTTATCTGCACTGTAAGCAAGTCCTCTTATTTCCGAAAGAGAAAGCTCCGTACTGCGGTATTCACACATAAGAGATGAAGTAATGCTCTCCCACAGCTTTTCCCAGCTGCCTGAACCTGTTGACTTAAATTTTGCGATAACCTTTTCAGCCTCTGCCCCTAAGGTATGGCTTGCCTCTGCCTTTGCTCTTTCCAAAAAATATCTGTGTTCCCCTGCATTAATACAGTCAATATCAATATTTTTAATATATGCCTTAAACAAGCTGTCTGCCGCCGCCAACTCCGCCTTTATTCCGCAAACCCTGTCATAGAGCTTTGCGGCGGCGGTGTTTTCCGTATCTGTAGTAAGAATAAAATTAAGGTATGCGGAAATTTTGTTGAAAAGCAAAACATCATTTACAAGGTCAATATAGCCTTTAACCGCCCTTTCACTGTCAGAATTGTGGGTACAAAAATTATTTTCGGCATATAAATTAATTTCATTAACCTTTTCTTCAAGCTTTAAAATGTCACTTTTAAGCTCATCACTTTGTAAAGAAGTGTATATTGAATTTAAGTCCCATTTTATATCCATAATTAAAATCACCCTTTCAAAAATAAGTTGAAATAGTTAAAATATTATACTATAATTAAGAAAAACGAAAGGAGCGTGCCTATGAAATCCACAACACCCCATATAACAATTTTTGGCAGCCGCAACAGCGGAAAATCCACACTTATAAACGCACTTACAAACCAGGCTCTTGCCATAACCTCGCCTGTACCCGGCACTACGGCAGACCCTGTTTCAAAGGCAATGGAGCTTTTGCCAATAGGTTCTGTTGTACTGACGGACACGGCAGGCTATGACGATACAGGCTCCTTAGGCGTTTTACGCACCCAAAAAACACATCGCCGCATAGATGATGCCGACCTTGCCCTTTTGGTAATAAACTCCGAAACAGGCATAACCCATGAGGACAGGGAATTTTACAAAATACTTGCAAAAAGAAATATACCCACTATAGCAGTATTTAATAAGTGTGATTTATGCCAAAGCCAAAGTACGGACTTTTTTAATAAAAACAAAACGGAGTGTGTAAGTGTAAGCGCCATAAACAAAACAGGCATTGAAGAGCTTAAAAAAGCAATAATAAATAAGCTGAATGTTTTTCAACAGTCCGTATCGCTTATAGACGGGTTGGTTTCGCCCTGTCAAACAGCGCTTCTTGTTATTCCTATAGACAACTCCGCCCCAAAGGACAGGATAATTCTGCCACAGCAGCAAACAATAAGAGCCATTTTGGATATACACGCCAATGCAATATGCGTTCAGCCGCAGGAAATACCCTCGGTTCTTGCAAGCCTTAAAACCCCTCCTGCTGTGGTAATTACGGATTCTCAGGCATTTAAGCAGGTTTCCGACCTTGTGCCTATGGAAATTCCTTTAACGTCCTTTTCAATTATTTTTGCAAGGCACAAGGGGGAATTAGGCACTTTACTAAAAGGCATAAATACTCTTAAAACACTTACTCCCGAGTCAAAAATATTAATAAGCGAGGGATGTACGCACCACCGTCAATGTGAGGACATAGGCACTGTAAAAATACCTGCCATGCTAAAAAAACAGCTTGGTTTTATGCCAAAGCTTGAGTTTACAAGCGGAGGGGAGTTTCCTGCGGATTTAACTCCTTATTCACTTATAATTCACTGCGGAGGCTGTATGCTTAACAAAGCGGAAATGAAATCCCGTATATATCATGCCGAAGAAAGCGGTGTGCCTATTACAAATTACGGTATGTTTATTGCAAACCATAACGGAATACTTAAAAGAGCGCTGACACCCATGGGAATTACACTGTAAGCTTAACCGAAAAATTGCCGCCACAATTTATGCAGCGGCAAATTTTATATTTCATTCATAACGTCCTGCATATCATAATGACCTGCAGGTTTATTTTTAATAAATCGGGCGGCTTTAACAGCGCCAACGGCAAAAACCTCTTTGCTTTGTGCGGAATGATTAAACTCTATAACTTCGTTTCTTCCCGCAAACATAACGGAGTGTTCCCCAACAATGGTTCCGCCTCTCATTGCGGAAATGCCTATTTCTTTTTTATTTCTTTGTTTTCTTACGTTGCTTCTGTCGTAAACATATTCAAACTTATTTTCCATACTGCTGTTAATGCTGTCCGCAAGCATAATGGCAGTACCGCTGGGAGCGTCCAATTTAAGGTTATGGTGCTTTTCAAGTATTTCTATGTCAAAGCCGGCTTCATCTAAAACAGGCGCATAACGCTTGAGTATACTGCAAATAAGATTAATACCTATGCTCATATTGGCGGAACGGAAAACGGGTATAACAGCAGCCGCCTTATCCATAAGCTTTAATGTTTCATCGCTAAGTCCTGTTGTGCAAATAACAACAGGGAGCTTCTTTTTTACGGCATAATTAATAACTCCGTCCACACATTTTGCGTTGGAAAAATCTATAATAACATCAGCATCTACATTGCAGTCGTTAATATCCGTAAATGTGGGAAAGGTATTGTTGCTTTCCATAATATCAATGCCTGCTGCGATTTCACAATCATTAGCGCCTGCGACAATATCGCATATAACTCTGCCCATACGTCCGTTACAGCCGTTTAAAATAATTCCTGTCATAGCTTACCTCTTATTTTGTGCGTAAAACTCAGACTTAACTATGGAATATCTTATTAAAACGTGTTCCATAGGCTCATTGTTGCGCATATACCTTTTTCTCATAGTTCCGTCCTTAATCATACCGGATTTCATAAGTACTTTTCCTGCCGCCGGGTTTGATGCAAGGTATTCCGCCTCAACACAGTAAAAACCCACCTCAAACAGCAAAAACTCAAGCACACGCTTGCAGGCTTCCGTAGCATAACCCATATTCCACCATTTAGAGCCTAAACAAAAAGCTATTGTGCAAAACTGCATACTGGGTCTTTTGCCTGTAACCTCAATATTGCCTATAAGCTCTCCTGTTTCCTTAAGCTGAATACCCCAGTTATACCCAAGAGGACGAGAGTAACCCTCCCACCATTTATGAATAACCTCCCTGGTATCTTTAAGGCTTTTGTGGGTACCCCACGCAAGGTAGGATGTGGTTTTTTCATCGGATGCCCAATTTTTAAACATTTCAGGGCCGTCATCCAAAGTTATTTTTCTTAAAATAAGTCTGTCCGTTTCCAGAGTTTTCATACCTATATCTTTCATATCGGGCAGATGCTCCTCTCTCTTTAAATCAAATAAGTCCGTAATTCTTCATTGCTTTTTCAAGCACTGCATAATTGCTTTCAACCATAGTTGTAAGCGGGCCTCTGTAACCCCCTGCATTCATATTCATCATATTAAGAGCCGCCTTAACGGGTATGGGGTTTACCTCTATAAACAATGCCTTAATAAGCTCTATTGCTTTCAACTGAATTTTTCTTGCTCCCTCAACATCTCCCGATAAGAATTTTGCAACCATATCATGAGTATCCTGCGGAGCTACATTTGCCAAAACGGAAATAACACCCTTGCCGCCGAGAGAAAGAATAGGCAAAACCTGGTCATCATTTCCCGAATATATATCCATTCTGTCGCCGCATAACGCAACAATTTCCGCCACCTGACTAATATTTCCGGATGCTTCCTTAATGCCTATAATATTATC
Source organism: uncultured Lachnospiraceae bacterium (assembly GCA_964388305.1). Taxonomy (GTDB): domain Bacteria; phylum Bacillota; class Clostridia; order Lachnospirales; family CAG-274; genus JAJQCI01. The sequence goes on from CAYMAA010000101.1 coordinate 3,788, forward strand.
TACCTTTTCAAGCTCTTTAACGGTTGACGGAGCAATGTTAAGCCCTGTTCTGCTTGCAACACTGTACATAATAACAGGAATATTAACGCTTCCTGCCATTGCCGTATAGTATTCCACAAGACCCTTTTGAGTTGTTTTGTTATAATAAGGCGTAACTATTAAAAGACCGTCTGCGCCTGTTTTTTCAATTCTCCTGCAAAGCTCGCAGCCATGGCGAGTATCGTTGCTGCCTGAGCCTGCAATAACAGGCACTCTGCCGCCAACAGCATCTACACAGCATTTTACAGTGTCTACCTGCTCATCATCTGTTAAGGTGGATGCTTCACCCGTTGTTCCGCAAATAATAATTGCATCGGTTCCGTTATTAATTTGATAGTCAATCATTTTTTCAAGAGAATTGTAGTCTACACTCTTATCTTCATTAAACGGAGTTACGATCGCAACTCCCGAACCTGTAAATAGTGACATACCGTCCACTCCTTTTTTAATGTTAAATAATTATTTTACAAGATCGTTTTTAATCATATATTCGGCAATCTGAACAGCATTTGCGGCAGCGCCCTTACGGATATTATCTGCTACAACCCAAATATTAATGCCGTTTTCAACAGATTCATCTCTTCTTATTCTTCCAACATAAACCTCATCAGTGCCTGTTGCATTGATTGCAAGAGGATATTCGTCGTGCATAAAATCGTTTTGAATAACAATGCCCGGCGCTGAAGCAAGCTTTTCAATAAGCTCTTTAAGCTCAAAAGGCTTTTCAAACTCTACATTTATACTTTCGCTGTGAGAATTGAAAACAGGTACTCTTACGGTTGTGGCAGTAACCTTAAGCTCAGGGTCATGAAGAATTTTTCTTGTTTCATTTATCATTTTTATTTCTTCTTTTGTATAGCCGTTTTCCGTAAATACATCTATATGAGGGAGGCAGTTGTTTGCGATTGGATGCTGAAACTTATGAGGAGCTTCTCCTTTAAGTCCGTTTTCCAAATCCATCCAGCCTGCTCTGCCTGCGCCTGAAACTGCCTGATATGTAGAATAAACAACTCTTTTAATTTTATATGCGTCATCAAGCGGTTTAAGAGCAACAACCGCCTGTATTGTGGAACAGTTTGGGTTTGCTATAATTCCCTTGTTCCACTTAACATCCTCGGGGTTTACCTCCGGTACAACAAGAGGCACTTCCGGGTTCATTCTCCAAGCGGAGCTGTTATCTATAACCACACAGCCTTTGCTTGCCGCTATTGGAGAAAACTTTTCACTTGTACTTCCGCCTGCGGAAAACAATGCTATATCAATACCTCTGTCGAAGGAGTTTTCGGTAAGCTCTTCAACAACATAGTCCTTACCGTTAAACTTTATTGTGCTTCCGGCAGAACGTTTTGAAGCAAAAAACCAAATATTTTCAATGGGAAGCTGTTTTTCTTCCAACACCTTAATAAATGTTCTTCCTACCATTCCTGTTGCACCTACAACAGCTAAATTTATTTTTTTCATTTTACATTATATCCTTTCTGCCCTACGGGCAATATTGCATACCAAATCATCATATATTTTAGCATATCTTAACAGAGTTGTAAACAAATTTTTTAAAAACGTGATAAAAAATA
>CAYMAA010000102.1:0-5337 GCA_964388305.1 uncultured Lachnospiraceae bacterium
GAGTCATCTACAGATGAGCCTGAACCTGTTGACGGACTTATGGGTGATGTAGATAACAACGGAGTTATTACAGCAAATGACAGTTCCGCGCTTTTGGCTTACGTTCTTAGCAAAGAGGTGCTATTAGGCAAGGACTGGCTTGTTATACCTGAAATTGCGGATGTTGACAATGATAACGACTATTCCGCAAATGATGCGGCTCTGATTTTGAAGAAGGTACTTAATTCTTCAACTAAGTTTCCGAGAGCCGAAGCAAAAGGATAATTAGTTTATTTACTTATCTCTCTTATAAAAGAAGGTCACTGAGGAATTTTTATTCCGAGGTGACCTTCACCTTTTGTATAGATTTTTTAATTTTGAGCAAAATAAATCCATACAAAATGTGACAGGAGTGATATTTTTATGATTAAAGGCAAGGTTGCGGTAATAGGCGCAGGGAATGTGGGAGCAACAACCGCTTACACACTTTTTTTAAGCGGACTATTAAACGAAATTGTTTTGGTGGATATTGACAGGAACAAGGCTGAGGGTGACGCTATGGACTTAAACCATGGCTTGCCTTTTGTAAGTCCCGTTAAGGTTACGGCAGGGGATTACAGCCTTATACGGGGCGCGGATATGGTTATTATTACCGCAGGGGCAAATCAAAAGCAGGGAGAAACAAGAATTGACCTTTTAAAGCGAAATTTTACCATATTTAAAAGCATTGTAAACGAAATTAACAAATATTGCGAGGACGATACAATTTTGCTGGTGGTTTCCAACCCTGTAGATATACTCACCTATGTTACCTACAGGCTTTCGGGGTTTTCAAAACGAAAGGTTATAGGTTCGGGTACGGTTTTGGATACGGCAAGGCTGAAGTATATTATTGGGGAACACACAAACATTGACGCAAGAAATGTTCACACCTATATTATTGGGGAGCATGGGGACTCGGAAGTGCCAACGTGGAGTTTAACAAGGCTTGCGGGGCTGCCTATTGATGAGTATTGTTTAAAATGCGGCGACTGTGACGATATAAATTGCTGTAAGGACGATTTTTATCACGAAACAAAAAATGCGGCTTATGAAATCATAAACAAAAAGGGCGCAACCTATTATGCCATAGCCTTGGCGGTAAGACGTATTTGCGAAGCCATTATAGGCAACGAAAATACAATTTTACCCCTTTCATCGGTTTTTGAGGGTGAGTACGGAATTAAGGATATTTGTTTAAGCGTACCTACTATTGTAAACAGTCAGGGAGCAAGCAGAATTTTGGAGCTGCCTTTTAGCAATGATGAGGTTGCGGCGCTTAAAAACAGCGCTGATATGCTTAAGGGATTTTGCAGAGAATTGGGGATATAACCGACTAAGCCGTTCCTTACGCCCATTTGGGCGTAAGGAACGGCTTTGCCCCGTCAAGGGGAGGATACCCCTTGACGGGGCGGCATCGAAGATGCAGTCGGTTATGCCTGTGTAGTGACGCCGAGATGTTTATTAATTCAAAGTAATCAATATATTTTGTTTATATTTACCATATTTGAAAGAAGCATCCAGTTTTGTAAAAAGGGCCGCATAATGTTCCAGTAGCTTAATCCCGCAAGATTGTATTTTATTGCTAAATTTACCTTTGCTTCAATGCTTTTCGCATCTTCAAACCAAACCTCGTGCATGGCGTTTTGGGCGGCTTTGTATCTGTACCAAGGACTTTGGGCGGTTTGGTCGTACATAATTTCAGCATTGTTTGCAAACGCCCTGTCCACAGCCTCCACATTGGATATGGACTCCGCTCTTGAAACACCCCTCACATAAGGCAACAGCCAGTCATAGCCGTAATTTGGCATACCCATATAAATCTTGCTCGGGTCAATTTCCGAAACAGCATACCGCACCACCTCTTCCACCTTGTTTATGGGCGCAACAGCCATAGGCGGGCCGAATGTATACCCCCATTCGTAGGTCATTATTAATTCTACGTTGGAGGACGCACCGATGGCAGGGTAGTTGTGACCCTCATAGAGAAGTCCCTGCTGGGTGGCGGAGGTTTTTGGGGCGAGGGCGGTTACTACGAAGAAGCCTTCGCTGTTTAGGCGCTCGGTAATTTTTCTTATAAGGCTTGCGTAGTTGTCCGCATCTTGTGGGAAAATGAACTCGAAGTCCATATCAAGACCGATATAACCCTTTTGTTTCATATTTTGTACGATATTTTCTATAAGGGTATTTTGCAGAGAGGGAGTATTTATAAGGGCGGAGGCAAGCTCATTGCTGAAAGAGCCGTTTTCCGTAAGAGCTGAAAGAAGCATTACGGGGCCTGCGCCGTAGGCTTTGGCTGTATCTATAAGGGGTTGGTCATCTATTGTCAGAAGGGAGCCGTCGGGTTTAAAGCCATAGGAGAAGATTGTCAGGTAGGTAAGATAGGGAAGAGTTTGTTTTAAAAGCTGTTCATCAATATTGGGATAGGCATAGCCGTTTATTGACATTGAGCCTGCCGGTCGGGACTCAAAGGAAAGCACAAGTCTTTGGTTAGGGTAAATTCTGTCGATATTTTCAATTTGAGGATTATTTTGTATAAGCCGCCATATACTTACACCGTTTTTTTCCGCAATGCCTGCCAAGGTATCGCCTTGTTTAACATAGTAAACATCTTTTGGCTTAAGAATAATTAGGCGCTGACCTACGGAAAGGTCATCGGCCTTTGTCAGCTGATTGTAAAGAGCAATGCTATAGGGTGTTGTACCGAAGCGTTTTGATATTTTTGTCAGGGTATCGCCCTTTGCCACTGTATATATTTCCATATTATCACCTCAATATATGGTATTGAGGCGAGGTTGTATTTGTTCCGTTTTATATTGAGGTTACAGTGCGGCGGTATACGGCAGGGGAGCAGCCGCAGCTTGATTTGAAGCAGCGGTAAAAGGAACGCATACTGGAAAAGCCGGAATCGTAGGCTATTTCCGTAATGGGGTTTGCGGTGGTAAGCAGCAGGGATTTTGCCATTTCTATACGCCTAAGTGTTAAATAGCCGGTGAGAGATATTCCCAATTTATCCGACAGCAGATGAGATACATAGAATTTATTTATATTAAGGTTTTTTGCTATTTCATCAAGTGTAATTGCCTCGGTATAGTGATTATCCAAATACATAAGCAATTTTTGGCAGATGTCATAATTGGAAACATTGTTATGCGGACTAAGGTGAGCATTATCAAGTATTTCAGCCAAAAAAACGGTTAAATAGCCTTTACTTAGCATTTTGGCATTTGGGTTATCCATAAGGCTTATAAGGTTATCGAGGGCGTCTTTTTCTCTTGTGCCGTTTTTTAAATCAATAATAGGACTTTTTGGTATATATTTTTCAAACAATGCTTTATACTCGCTTATAAAGCTGCTGCTCCATATAAAATAAAATGCAAGGCTATTGCTTGTGCCTGCGCCCGAATGAACCATATTTGGAAAAATAAGTGAGCATTGACCTTCGTTTACTCTATAAGGAACTGAATTTACTGTAATATCCATACTGCCCTTTGCCATATACATAAGTTCAACGTGCCTGTGAAGATGGGCGGAGCAGTTATTATTATATATTGCAAGTGTTATAAAATTTTCTATTCTTTGTTCATAAAAAATGCTCATTTTTCACACCTCCCAATATATTATAACGCAAATATTGGTTAAATGCAATGATAGACAGCAATATTTGGCACAAAATTTTGTTAATATGGCAAGAAATTATTTTATTTTAATGTTACAATATATATATTGGTATTATTGAAAAATTAATTAAGGAGGCAGGTATTTATGATTAACATTCCAAAGGTTAAAATCGGTTTGGTTTCCGTAAGCAGGGATTGTTTTCCCATGGAGCTTTCCATAAACAGAAGAAAGGCTGTTTATAAGGCATATACGGCGAAATACGGAGATATTTACGAATGTGAGGTTTGTATTGAAAACGAGAAGGATATGCTTAAAGCATTGGAGGACGTAAATTCGGCAGGCTGTAATGCGCTTGTTATTTATTTGGGTAATTTTGGCCCGGAAAGTGCGGAAACACTCCTTTGCAAGTATTTTGACGGGCCTGTTATGTTTGCGGCGGCGGCTGAAGAAACAGGCAGTAATCTTATCGGCGGCAGGGGCGATGCGTACTGCGGTATGCTTAATGCTTCTTACAATCTTAAATTGAGAGAACTTAAAGCATACATTCCTCAGTATCCTGTAGGAACGGCTGAAGAGGTTGCTGATATGATAAATGAGTTTGAGCCTGTTGCAAGGGCGGTTATTGGACTTAACAACCTTAAAATTATCAGCTTTGGCCCGCGTCCGCAGGACTTTTTGGCTTGCAACGCACCTATTAAGCAGCTTTATAATTTGGGTATTGAAATTGAGGAGAACTCCGAGCTTGACCTTTTTGAGAGCTTTAACAACCATGCAGGCGACCCGAGAATTGAGGGTATTATTAAGGAAATGGAAGAAGAGCTTGGCAAGGGCAACAACAAGCCTGAAATTTTGCCGAAGCTTGCGCAATATGAGCTGACCCTGCTTGATTGGATAGAGGGACACAAGGGCAGCCGCAAGTATGTAGCTATTGCCGGAAAGTGCTGGCCCGCATTTCAAACTCAGTTTGGGTTTGTGCCATGCTATGTAAACTCCCGTCTTACGGCAAGGGGTATTCCCGTTAGCTGTGAGGTTGATATTTACGGAGCTTTAAGCGAGTACATAGGAACGGTTATAAGCAATGATGCTGTTACTCTTTTAGATATTAACAATTCTGTGCCGATGGATATGTATGACGAGGAGATTGAAAGCAAGTACGGCTACAGCTTAACCGATTTGTTTATGGGTTTTCACTGCGGAAACACTCCCGCAAGCAAGCTGACAAGCTGCTCCATGAAGAACCAGATGATTATGGCGAGAACCTTGCCCGAGGAGGTTACAAACGGTACTTTGGAGGGTGATATTGCTCCGGGCAAAATTACTTTCTTCCGTTTGCAGTCTACAGCAGACGCTAAGCTGAGGGCTTATGTGGCTGACGGCGAGGTATTGCCTGTTGCTACAAGAAGCTTTGGCGGTATAGGTATATTTGCAATTTTGGAAATGGGAAGATTTTACAGACACGTTCTTATAGAAAAAAACTTCCCTCATCACGGAGCTGTTGCTTTCGGACATTATGGAAAGACACTTTTCAACCTTTTCAGCTACCTTGGTGTTGAGGATATTGGTTTTAATCAGCCAAAGGGTATGCTTTACAAAACGGAAAATCCTTTTAACTGATTTATGCTTGCCTGCGCTTGGGCGGCGGTCTTTCCGCCGCCCTTTTATATATACACCTTTGTATAATTTTTTGCACGTCATTCT
>CAYMAA010000103.1:0-5311 GCA_964388305.1 uncultured Lachnospiraceae bacterium
AGCAACAATCAGCATACGGCGGATATTAGGGAAACGATAAGCGGCTATGATGAAAAAGCAAAGCTTTTGGACGAAAACTACAACAACAGGTATTTAATTAAATGTAAGGTTGGGGCATATATAATTGAGCAGTGTCCTCAGCTTATAACAAATGAAGGCATTTCGGAGCTGGCAGGTATGCTTGGCGTTAAAAATATATATTATTTTAACGTGCAGGGCGAGTCAAATGTTTCCAGCGCTTCCCACGGGGTAACAAAACTGAGTGAGAATAAAGATGATCAGTCCTATGCTTTCTGGTCTGTGCTTTCCGGCGGACAGGATTATTATGTTCAGGAAATGACTTTAGATGATACAGGGGTATTAAATCAATACATAGGAGCTGCGGTTTATGACGAAAACAACATTGTTCAGGGTATGCTTCAAATTGCCCTTTCGGGTGAAAACCGAAAGCTTAATCTTGCTCTTCTCGATATAAATTCATCTCTTGAAAGCATCAAGGTAGGCAACAACGGCATTGTTTTTTCCATAGACAGCCAAAGTGAAAACAAAGAGATTACATATCACCCCGATGAAAGCTTAATAGGAAAGAGCGCCTACAGCCTTGGAATGACAGATAATGAGTTTATTGAGGGATACTCCGACTTTATAACCTTTAACGGCGAAAAGTACTTCGCGTCTTCCGCAGAGATTGAAGGCAACTACCTTTTTGTTGCCGTACCCGAAAGGGAAATCGGCAGAACAAGGCTGGTTATTGTGGGAATTACGCTTTTTGTCGCAGCTTTTATATTTATTGTTCTTATATATATACTTGTTATAAGCGGCAAAAACGATATTAAAGAAATTAAGCGAGCCGTTGTGGACAAGGACGAAAACAGCATATATTTTAATTGCGTAAGACCTGACGGAACAGTAAATACCATAAGCTCCGTAGAGAGCAGATTTAGCTTACGCTCGCCTAAATGGGCAGAAAAAACACCCGAGCAGAAGCTTTTAACGCTGGTAAATGTAATTTTCGGCATAATCGCCATAGTTATATGCGCGGTTATCTGGCTTCAAAGAAGCGTTTTCTATGATGGAAGCGAGTCTATTTTGGCTTATATTATAAACGGCGGCTGGGAAAATAATTTGAATATTTTTTCACTGGCAAATGTTATAGTTATGGTTTTGTTTACCGATGTGGTTGCCGTGGTTTTAAGAAGGCTTTTTATGTTTATTGCAAGAAACTCGGGGCAAAGAGGGGAAACCGTTGGCAGACTTATGTGCGGAATTATTAAATATGCCGCTATTATAATTTGCGTGTTTAACGCACTGAGAGTTTTCGGCGTGGATACATCTACTCTTATGACATCGGCAGGACTTTTATCTCTTATTATAGGTCTTGGCGCACAGTCGCTTATTTCCGATCTTATTGCCGGCCTGTTTATTGTTTTTGAGGGCGAGTTCAGAGTTGGAGATATTATTACTGTTGACGGCTTTAGAGGTACGGTTATTGAAATCGGTTTAAGAACCACAAAAATTGAGGACGGTGTTCACAACATAAAGGTTTTTAACAACAGCAAGATTTCAGGCATTTTGAATATGACAAAGAAGCATTCTGTCGCAAGCTGTGAAATTGGCATAGAATACGGCGAATCACTGGAACGTGTTGAGGCTGTTCTTAAACGGGAGCTTCCTTCGCTTTGCGATATAATTCCCGATATTGTCAATGTTCCTCAATATGCCGGGGTTGTGGCTTTGGCGGACAGCAGTGTAAATATTAAAATTACTGCGGAATGTCCCGAAAGCAAGCGAATTACTGTGGAAAGAGCGCTTATGCGAGGAGTTAAGCTTATATTTGACAGAAACAACATTAATATTCCTTTCCCGCAGATTGTGTTAAATCAGCCTGTTGAATTTGAGCCGTACAACCCGAATGATGATAACTCATCAGAAAAAGACGGTTAATAAACAGGAATACACCGGTTAAAGCGCAGCTGAAAATAAATTTTTAAATATACTAAAAAAGTACTTGATTTTTTATTACAATGAGTGTACAATAAGTTTAATCTCAGGGAAAGAGATATATGTCAAGAGGGACATTGTGTTAAGCAATGCCCCTTTTTGCATTATGTATATTTTTTCCGAGGGGTTTTGTGTATTAAGGAGGGAGAAAAAATGAATTATAACGGTTTACCTAAAAAGCAGGGACTATATGACCCAAGCTTTGAACACGACAGCTGCGGCATTGGCTTTATTGCCAACATTGACGGAAGCATAAGCCATGACCTGGTTACGGGCGCTATAGAAATTTTGAAAAATTTAAAGCACAGAGGCGGTGCAGGCAGCGATCCCGAGTCCGGTGACGGCGCAGGAATACTTTTGCAAATTCCTCACGGATTTATGAAAAAGGTTTGTGACAATGAGGGGATTTGCCTGCCGGAAAAAGGCGACTACGGAGTTGGGATGCTGTTTTGTTCGCCTGATAACGAAACAAGGGCAAACAGTCTTTTAAAGCTGGAAAGAATTATTGCCGAAGAGGGGCAGAAGTTTTTGGGAGTAAGAGAAGTGCCCTGCTACAGCGACTGTATAGGCATTACGGCAAGGGAGAATATGCCTCATATTCTTAATATTTTCATTGAAAGAAGCAAGGACGTAAAGGCAGGTATAGATTTTGAAAGAAAGCTTTTTATTATATTAAAAAGAGCTGAAAAGGAAATAAGATATTGCAAGGAGGGCAGGGACAGCTATTTTTATTTTGCTTCTCTTTCTTCCAGAACAATAGTATACAAGGGTATGCTTACTCCTCAGCAGGTTGGAAGATTTTATCTTGACCTTATGGATTTGGATATGAAAACAGCCATTGTTATGCTTCATTCAAGGTTTTCAACAAACACATTTCCAAGCTGGGAGAGGGCGCATCCAAACAGATTTATAATGCACAACGGTGAAATTAACACAATAAGAGGCAATGTAAACTGGTGCAGAGCAAGAGAAAATATGTACAAAAGCTCTGCCTTTGGAGAGGATCTTAAAAAGGTATTTCCCGCAGTGAACGTAGACGGCTCGGACTCCGCAATGTTAGACAACTATATACAGTTATTATATCTTGCAGGCTACTCATTGCCCAAAGCCATTATGACGGTTGTGCCCGAGCCATGGGAAAATGCGTCTGAAATGGAAAAGGCAAAGAGAGATTTTTACGAGTTTAACTCCACTATTACAGAACCGTGGGACGGGCCTGCCGCAATAGGCTTTACTGACGGTATAAGGGTAGGCGCTACTTTGGACAGAAACGGTTTAAGGCCTGCCAGATATTATGTTACCGATGACGGAATGGTTGTTTTAAGCTCTGAGGTTGGGGTTTTGGAAATTCCCAACAAAAAGATAATCAAAAAAGAGAGATTGCAGCCGGGTATGATGCTGCTTATTGACACTGAAAAGGGCAGAATTATTGACGACAGTGAAATTAAAAACACTGTTGTAAGCGAAAAGCCTTACGGCGAATGGCTTGAAAAAAATCTTATTGAGCTTGACAGCATTAAAGCAGGCAGAAAAGAGCCTGTTACCATAAACGGTTTTTTTGACGATTTAAGGAAAAGGTATGCGGACGAGCATTTGGGACTTGTTAATACAAGAGCATTGGAGGAGCTTTCAAGACCGTTTGAAGAAAAAAAGAACGAGTTTAAGGAAACTCTGCCTCTTTTAACAAGGCAAAAGGCTTTTGGCTATACTTGGGAGGATATTGACCTTACGCTTAAGGGAATGATGGACAGCGGCGACGATCCTGTTACTGCCATGGGGTTTGACGCACCTCTTGCGGTGCTTTCCGAAAAACCTCAGCTTTTGTACAGTTATTTTAAGCAGCTTTTTGCGCAGGTGACAAATCCGCCTATTGACGCCATAAGAGAACAGGTTGTTACAAGCTCTATTTGTTATTTTGGCGGCGAGGGGAATATGCTTGAGCCGAAAGAGGGAAATTGCAGAAGAATTAAAAGCAGCACCCCCATACTTACCGATGAAGAGCTTGCAAAGCTTAAAGGCTTAAATACAAAGGATTTTAAGGCAATTACCATACCTATTTTTTACAAAACAAACGCCGTAAAAAGCCTTTCGGCATCTATGAAAGAGGTATTTGCTGCCGCAGATTTGGCTATTTCAAACGGATACAACATTATAATACTTTCCGACAGAGGAATAAGTGAAAAGAAAGCGGCTATACCTGCGCTTTTGGCTGTTTCGGGTCTGCACCACCATCTTATTGAAAACGGCAGCAGAATGAAGGTTTCAATTATTTTGGAAACGGGTGAGCCGAGAGAGGTACACCACTTCGCAACACTTGTAGGCTACGGCGCAAACGGCATAAATCCGTATCTTGTATACGAAACGCTTGCAGATATGTACAACAGGAAATACATTAAGCAAGCTCCGGAGGAGAGCCGGCTGTTGTACAGAAAAATTATTACAAAGAATATTGTTAAAATAATGTCCAAAATGGGTATTTCCACAATACAGTCCTACCAAGGGGCGCAGATTTTTGAGGCGCTGGGTTTAAGCAATGAGCTTGTGGACAGATACTTTAAGGGGACAGTTACAAGAATTGGCGGAATTAGAATAAAAGAGCTTGAAAAGGAAACAACTTTGCGCCACAGCAAGGCTTTTGACCCTATTACAAAGGAAAACGCTCTTGAAACAGGCGGCGAGTACAAGTGGAAAAACAGGGGCGAATACCATATGTTTAACCCAAAGGCAATTTACAAGCTGCAAACCGCCGTAAGAACGGGGGACTACAAGCTGTACAAGGAATTTGCCAAAATGATGAACGATTATTCCGCACAGCTTTCCACCATAAGGAGTTTACTGGATATTAGAGAAAACGAAAAACCCATTAATGTGGACAGTGTAGAGCCTGTGGAATCCATAGTAAAGAGATTTAAAACAGGCGCTATGAGCTACGGCTCAATCAGCCAGGAGGCGCATGAATGTATGGCTGTTGCCATGAACAGGCTTGGCGGCAAGAGCAACAGCGGCGAGGGCGGCGAAAGACCCGAAAGATATATTAAAGACGCTAACGGGGACAGCAGAAGCTCCGCCATTAAGCAGGTTGCATCGGGCAGGTTTGGAGTTACCATACATTATTTGCAAAATGCCATTGAAATTCAGATAAAAATGGCGCAAGGGGCAAAACCCGGTGAGGGAGGGCATTTGCCCGGCAAGAAGGTTTATCCGTGGATTGCAAAAGCAAGAAATTCTACCCCCGGCGTTTCGCTTATATCGCCTCCTCCTCATCACGATATATATTCCATCGAGGATTTGGCTCAGCTTATACACGACC
>CAYMAA010000104.1:0-5294 GCA_964388305.1 uncultured Lachnospiraceae bacterium
CTCCGTCTCCGTTTAACACATCACCCCATTCCATTGACAGAATATCGCTTATCCTAAGCGCCGTGAACAGCCCTATGGCAATAAGCAGATAATTTCTGTAATTTTCGCATTCATAATAATAGTTTAATAATTTAGCTGCATCGTTCTTGTCTTTAATAGGTTCTGTTTTAACCATAATATCCGTTCCTCCTTATTCTCCGAAACTCAATATATAATTGTGTAACATTGTCCCCTCCCGAAAACCGCAGAAAAGCTGAATAAAATCTTCTTGACAATTTATATCGGGCATAGTATAATATAGTAGATGTAACTGTTGACCCTATTGTTTTTAATTGATATAATCATAATATCTGATTTTATATGTTGCTTTTCCGATGTAACACAATTATATAATAAGATAAATGACACAAACTGCCAACCTTGATTTTTTTCGGGGCTGTTTTTTTGGCTAAAATTTCAATAGGGGAGAGGCTGCCTCTAAAAAAAGCGAGGGCCTCGATTTCCGAAAATAGGTTTTTTTAAAAATTTTGCTTGACATTGTTTTTAAATTGTGATAATATATATCTTGTCGTTGAGATGACGGCATACTATGCGCGAATGGCTCAGTGGTAGAGCATCGCCTTGCCAAGGCGAGGGCCGCGGGTTCGAATCCCGTTTCGCGCTTTTACCTGAAGCCACGGATTTGTTCTGTGGCTTTTTTCAAAACTGCGCCGGTGGCTCAATGGCAGAGCATCGGCTTCCCAAGCCGAGGGCTGCGGGTTCGAGTCCCGTTCGGCGCTTAAAAAGCGACTTGATACAGTATTAACTTCTGTTTCAAGCCGCTCTTTTTAATTATTTAAACCGAAACCGATTTTTCCGCGCTTACCGCAAATTCATCATTACTTCTTTCCTTATATAAATTCTTTTCCGCAACGGAAAGCATAAGTTTAATTCTGTTTAGCTGATTAACCTCGCTTGCGCCGGGGTCATAATCTATAGCTACAATATTGGAAAGGGGGTATCTCCTTTTAAGCTCCTTTATAATGCCCTTGCCCGTAACATGGTTTGGCAAACAGGCAAACGGCTGAGTGCAAATATTGTTCAAAACACCGCTTTCCACCAGCTCCACCAGCTCCGCAGTTAAAAACCAACCCTCTCCCGTCTGGTTCCCCAAAGAAACAATAGGCTCGGCAAGCCTGCCAAGCTCTCCAATATCGGCAGAAGGCGTAAAATGCCTGCTGTTTTTTAAAGCGTCCTGCATAGGCTTTCTTACCATTTCAATATATTTTGCGGCAATGCCCGTAGCAATGGTAGTGCTGTGCTTAAAGCCTAAATATTTTTCCTTATATATATTATTGTAAAGACCGTAAAGGAAAAAGTTTAAAAGATCCGGCACAACAGCCTCCGCACCCTCTTTTTCAAGCAGGGTGACAATATCGTTATTAGCCGTAGGGTGGAATTTTACAAGAATTTCTCCAACAACGCCGACCTTTGGCTTAACAACGTCCCGTCTTGGAAGATTATCGAAATCCTCCACTATCTGCCTGCAATATTTTTTAAACTCTTTTCCCTTTGGCTTTGCAACAGCCTTTTCCAAAACAGAGTTCCATTTTTCATACAGCTCGTTGGCGGAACCCTCAGCCTTTTCATAGGGTCTTGTGGCATAAAGCACCTTTGTCAGCAAGTCACCGTAAATGCACGCCTGCAAAGCTCCAACAATCATTTTGTAGCTGTATGTAAAGCCGGGGTTGTTTTCAAGACCCTGCGCAGATACGCTTACAACGGGAATTTGAGGATAGCCTGCCTTTTTAAGCGCCCTTCTTATAAAACCCACATAGTTGCTGGCTCTGCAGCCGCCGCCTGTCTGGCTCATAAGCAAGGTAGTGTTGTCGGGGTCATACCTGCCTGAGCTTAAAGCCTCCAACAGCTGACCCACAACAATAAGAGCAGGGTAGCAGGCATCGTTGTTTACATATTTCAGTCCTATATCCACAGCCTTTTTGTCAATTGCGGGCATAACCTCCAGGTTATAACCCACCGCACGCAGGGCGGGCTTAATAAGTCTGAAATGGTAAGGCGCCATTTGGGGCATAAGCAGGGTATGCGTTTTTTTCATTTCTTTAGTAAAAACAACCCTGCGCTTAGGCGCTTCCGGCTTTTTAATGCCTATGCTCTTTCTTTTTCTGTCCTCAATGGCAGCCAGAAGAGAACGCACCCTTATCCTTGCCGAGCCTAAATTGTTTACCTCGTCGATTTTAAGAACGGTATAAATTTTTCCTGCCGCTCTTAAAATATCGCTCACCTCGTCAGTGGTAACGGCGTCCAGTCCGCAGCCGAAGGAGTTAAGCTGAATAAGCTCAATATTTTCCTTTGTTCTCACATAAGCGGCGGCGGCGTAAAGCCTGGAATGATACGCCCACTGATCCCTTACATTTAAGGGACGCGGCACTTCTCCCAAATGCGCAACACTGTCCTCGGAAAGGACGGCAACATTGTATGCCGTTATCATTTCGGGTATTCCGTGGTTTATTTCGGGATCGCAGTGATAGGGTCTGCCTGCCAAAACAATGCCCGTCATACCTGTTTCTTCAAGCATTTCAACAGTTTCCTCGCCTTTTCGCCTTATATCCGCCTTAAAGCTCTGCTGCTCATCCCATGCGGCATAAACCGCCTTTTTAATTTCTTTTTTGGGGATGCTTCCAAACTCCTCCTCAAGCCTTTTTACCAAAAACTCCCTGTCGTTTAAGCTGAAAAACGGATTCATAAACCGTATGCCGGCGTTATGTATCTCTTCCATATTGTTTTTAATGTTTTCGGGATAGCTTGTAACAATAGGGCAGTTGTAGCTGCTGTCCGCCTCCTCAAATTCCTTATGCTCGTAGGAAACGCACGGGTAGAATATAAACTTGCAGCCATTATCTATAAGCCATTTAACATGACCGTGTACTAACTTTGCAGGATAACACGCCGATTCCGACGGGATTGACTCAATCCCAAGCTGATAAATATCCCTTCCGCTTTTTGGCGAAAGCCTTACACTGTAACCCAATGTGTTGAAAAATGTAAACCAAAAGGGGTAGTCCTCATACATATTAAGGACTCTGGGAATACCCACAACTCCCCTTTCCGCAGCCTCCTCGGGCAAAGGTACATAGTTAAAAAGTCTTTCATATTTATATTTGAAAAGATTGGGAACGCAATCGGAAGAAACGTCCTTTCCCAAGCCTCTTTCACATCTGTTTCCCGATACAAACCGTCTGTTTCCGCTAAATTTGTTAATGGTAAGCAAACAGTGATTGTTGCATCTTTTGCATCTTGTAAATGAAGATGTTACGGTAAGCTCATCCAAACCGTTTCTGTCCAGGGCGGCGGTTTCTTCCCCTGCCGTATATTTTTCCTTCGCAATAAGCGCTGAGCCGAACGCCCCCATAATTCCGGCAATATCGGGTCTTATAGCCTCTCTTTGAGAAATAAGCTCAAAGGCTCTTAAAACGGCATTGTTATAAAATGTTCCCCCTTGAACAACGATTTCCTTTCCCAAATCCGTAGGGTCTGTTACCTTAATAACCTTTTGAAGCGCATTTTTAATAACGGAATAAGCCAAGCCTGAGGATATATCCGCAACCTCCGCGCCCTCTTTTTGAGCCTGCTTAACACGGGAGTTCATAAAAACGGTACAGCGTGAGCCTAAATCTATAGGGCTTTTTGCAAAAAGCGCCACCTTCGCAAAATCCTCCACTTTAAGGGAAAGACTTTTTGCGAAGGTTTCAATAAATGAGCCGCACCCTGCGGAGCAGGCCTCGTTTAAAAGCACCGAGTCAATAACACCGTCCTTTATTCTTATGCACTTCATATCCTGTCCGCCAATATCCAGTATAAAATCCACATCGGGATTAAAAAATGCGGCAGCCTTATAGTGCGCAACTGTTTCTATCTCACCCAAATCCAGCTTTAAAGCCGCTTTAATAAGCCCCTCGCCGTAGCCTGTAACACAGCTTTTTCCTATTTTAACCCCATCGGGCATAATATCGTAAACTTCCTTTAAAGACCTCATAACAACCTTTAAGGGCGCGCCCTCGTTTCCTGCATAATAGGAGTAGAGAAGAGCGCCGTCCTCACCGATAACAGCAAGCTTTGAGGTTGTAGAGCCTGAGTCTATGCCCAAAAATACGGTTTTGCCCGTGTAAGAGGCAAGATCCCCCTTTTTAACAACAGCCTTGCTGTGCCTGCTTATAAATTTGTCGTAATCAGCCTGAGCGCCGAACAAAGGCTCCAGTCTGTTAATTTCCATTGTAAGGTGCTTTTCACCCTTTAGGTTTGCAATAAGCCTGTCAAATGTAAAGCTGCTCTCGCCCTCCGCTTTAAGGGCAGAACCCATTGCGGCAAAAAGATGAGAGTTTTCAGCCTCGATAACCTCTCCCTCTCCTAAATTAAGCACATCAATAAAACGTGCCTTCAGCTCCGTTAAAAAGTGCAGCGGCCCGCCTAAAAACGCCACCCGCCCCCTAATTGGCTTGCCGCAGGCAAGACCGCTTATGGTTTGGCTTACAACCGCCTGAAATATGGATACAGCCAAATCCGGCTTGCTTGCGCCCTCGTTTATAAGAGGCTGTATGTCCGACTTGGCAAAAACACCGCACCTTGCGGCAATGGGATAAATTACCTTGTAGTTTTTTGCGTACTCGTTAAGACCCTGCGCATCCGTTTGCAAAAGGGTTGCCATTTGGTCAATAAAAGAGCCTGTGCCGCCTGCGCAAATGCCGTTCATTCTCTGTTCAAGTCCGCCTTTAAAATAAATTATCTTAGCGTCCTCTCCGCCAATTTCTATGGCAACATCGGTACCCTTTGCCTTTTGCTCAATAGCCTCAGCAACAGCCACAACCTCCTGCAAAAAGGGTATGCCTATCCAGTTGCTTATGGAAAGACCCCCCGAGCCTGTTATCATTGCGGAAAACTCCACATTCGGGCAGCCTTTTTTAGCGTCCTCCAAAAGCTCCAAAAGCGTTTGCTGTATGTTGGAAAGATGCCTTCTGTAATCTCCGTAAATTAAATTATTATTCTCGTCAAGACAAGCAATTTTGATTGTTGTAGACCCAATATCAATACCAGCCTTCATTTTTTTCATATATGCTTCCCTCTTCCAATTTATGTTATGTTAATGTGCGTTTTTCACGTTTTCTTTAGCAACTACACTATAATAACACATTTCCTCAATTTTTGCAACCAATAATAATAACCATTTCCAACTCAAAAAAAACAACCGTTTAAAAATGATAACGGTTGTTATAACAGTTTACGCTTTTGATAAAAGAAAT
>CAYMAA010000105.1:0-5113 GCA_964388305.1 uncultured Lachnospiraceae bacterium
TATAAAAAAGCCGATCCGTAACAAAATCGGCTTTAATTTTGTAATTATTCAGTGTTTTTCCGGTTTTCTCAGTTTGTATTGAATACTGCTTTTCCGTCAATATAATCTATTGTTATGTTTTCTTCGCCCTCTGCCAGACTTCGTAATGAGCAGTAGTTATAGCCTGCTATATTTACACCTTTCAGAGTTTTTTCTTTTCCGTTTACAACGGCGGCAATATCGTTAATTTTATTTTCAATAGCAGGTATTTTTGTGTTGGCGTCATAGCTTACATTAAACCCCATATTTGCCATAGCCGCTATGCTTATGTAATTTTTGCCGTCCTTTAAAATGCGTTCAGCCTTATAATTTTTGCCGTTTACATTAAATGTTCCCTCTGTTACCATTTCATTATCCTCCTCATTTTTGCAGCTTTGCCACGTTTTTATGAAGTTATTTACATTGCCGTAAAGGCTTTTTAGCTTTTGGGGCGTACTTCCCCAGTCCTTTAACTGAAAGTGGGGTTTATCCACGGGAGAAGTCCAGTCGCCGCCCCATTCAAGACCAAGGCTTTTGCCTAAAGCGCCAACCTTGCCAAACCACCCGTCACTGTCGTTATAGGCGCCTTTGCCGTCATTTCTTATAACATCAAAGGCAACTCCCCATTGGTGCATACTGCTGTAGCTGTCGCCCTTTGCATAAGTAACAATGCTGCCGGGTGTTGTTCTGCCCTGAGCGTATAATATATTCTGCTCATCAACTGTTCTGAAGCACTCCCCGAGTTTTATAATAAAGCCTTTCTTTTTTCCCTCTTCAATGAGCTTTGCCGCCAATTCCTGCAATTTCGGATGACACTTGCTTATATCTCTTCCCATATTTTCCTCCCTAATTTTTGCCGCCGCTTTCCGTAACCTCTTCCAATACCTTGTCCGCAGCCTCCAAGCCTTTTACCAAGAAGGAGGGCACGTTCCAACCCAATTTAAGCATATTTTCAAGTATGCTCCTCAGCTCGTTTACAATATAGTTGGCAAGCACAAACCAGCCTATGCCAACGGTAAAATTTAAGTTTACACCAAGCATCACCCCCATTTTTGAAAAGCATATACCAATATAAAAAGCAATAAATATAACTACCCAGCAGCCAAGCTTTTTTATAGTACCCTGAGCGCCTATTCTACTGTTATCTATATGCTTTAGCCTTGCGTAATATGTGCCTGTTATCCAGTCGATAACATTAAAAACCATCAGTCCGGCAAATAAAAACCAGTATTGACCGAATATTGCCGTAAGTATTGCAACAGCTCCGCCCAAAATAATATTTGTTTTGCTGTTTGTAAATAACATTTTATCTCCTCCCCATACATTTTTTACAATATAACCCTACCATAAACCGACAGACATAAAGCGACATCTTTACAGCCATATTTTTATCAAATAAAAAGACCCAAGCCTTTTTACGGTTTGAGTCTTTTTGTGTTTATGGAATAACTCCACAAAAATTTAAAGGGGGAATATTTCCGGAAACACTGATTAATTAGCGGTTTCTTATTTCTCGTCAGCAAACTTTGTTGCGCTGTTAAGCACTTTTTTAAGTATAAGCGCACTGTCTGCCCCGTCAATTATGCCGTTGCTGTCCACATCGGCAACATGGCTGTTTACAATCCAAGTGTCTTTTTTATATTCCGGGTTAAGAACATAAGCAAGAAGCGCCGAAACATCATTTGCGGTAAGTTTTCCGTTGTTGTCCACGTCACCTCTTAAACCCTCTTGAGAAGTGCTTTCCGTAGTGCTTTCCGAGGAGGTTTCCGTAGTGCTTTCCGTAGTACTTTCCGAGGAGGTTTCCGTAGAAGCGCTGTCGGGATCGGTATCATCTCCGCCATCAATGCTCTTATAGGAAAGTGTAAGCTCTCTTGCATCTCCCAAATATTTTTGACCGGAAGCATAAGGATTTTGTATGTAGGAAACATATATTGTATGTGTGCCGGAAATGCCCTCCAAGCCTTTAAGCTCAAGCTCATTAAGACCTGTTGCGATAATCTGATTTGCAATTTCCGTTCCATCGAGGGAATCCACGGTAATAATAACATATATGTTGCTGTCCCTTACCTTATCCATATTAAGGGTAATAGCATTAAGTCCGTCAAAATCAACATCTTCGTATGTATAACCCATTTTAACGCCGTCACGGTTGTACAAATAGCCAACGGTTGCGCCGCCGCTTGCAAGCTTGGGAGCTGTTCCTCCGTCTGTTGCATAAAATGTTTTTGCATCGGCAGGCATAAGCTCTACATCTCTTTCCACAACCGTTGAGCCAAAGCCTGTAAGTGTATATGTGGAGTTTTCCGTTGCATAAAATGTAAGCTCTGTTCCGTCACTGCTTATGCTTGCCGGTACTTCATCACCAATGGCATTTTTAACTGTTGCCTTGCCCACATATTTGTTTCTTATTTTCAGATTACCGCTTTTTGCCGCATTAATTTGCGCCGTAACAGGCTTGCCCTCGCTCCATTCAACGTCTACGGTTGCTCCCTCTCTTGTGTTTATACCCTTAAATGAACCGCTCTGCCAATCTGTGGGTATTGCAGGAAGAAGGTCTATAGCTCCGTCGTGGCTTTGAATAAGCATTTCAATAATGCCTGCCGTTGCGCCGTAGTTCCCGTCTATTTGGAAGTTGGGGTGCTGGTCGAACAAATTGGGAGAGGTTCTTGTGGTAAAGAGCTGTTCAAGCATTTCCGAAGCGGAGCTTGCGTTAAGCGCCCTTGCGTTAAGACCAATTCTCCAAGCAAGTCCCCAGCCCTGTCCGCTGCCTGCGCCTCTTGCGGAAACGGATTTTTGGAAAGCCTTGAAAATGCTTTGCTCCTGAGAGTCTGTTGAATAAGCGTTAAGGTGAGTGCCGGGGAATATTTCCCAAAGGTGGGAGCAATGCCTGTGAGCTGTTGTGTTGCTTGCGCTGTGGTCATATACTGTGGAAATAACGCTTGTAAAAGGATCTGTTACAGTCCATTTAATTTTGCTTGTGTCCGTTGTTTCGGAAATATCGAATGAAACATCTCCTCTTGCCCATTCCTTAATAATGCCAGCGCTGTCGATAAGGTTTGGGGCAATTTTGCCCTGTTCGTCTGCCAAATAGGAAGATGGCATTTGTTCGTTAATTTTTGCAATAAGCTCTGCGTTTTCGCTGGATTTGCCAAGCTCCTCAGATGCTTCAATTACCATATTGTAAAGATTTCTTATAAGCTGAGTATCCATGGCGGCGCCCGGTTGAACACCGCCCTGCTCGGGAGAACATGACGCCGCTGTTACCAAATAACCCGTTTCGGGGTCAATTACCAGAAATTGTGTAAAAAACTTAGCTGCGCCAACCATATAAGGATAGCTTTGCGCCAAATAGTCCTTATCTCCCGTAAACTTATAGTACTGCCAAGCGTGATCCAAAAGCCATGCGCCGCCTGTAGGCCATAAGCCTGCCGTTGCGTTGTCTATGGGTTGAGTACCTCTCCAAAGGTCAAAGTTATGGTGGGTTACCCACGGGTCGCCCGGCTGATAGGTGTTGTCGCCTCTGTCATTATAAATTGCGTACTGGTTAGCCGCCGTAATACTTCCGCTTTGCGCAAGCTCTCCAAGCACGTCTATAAGGGGTCTTTCACACTCTGCCAAATTAAGGGGCTGCGCCGCCCAGTAGTTCATTTCTGTATTTATGTTTATGGTATATTTGCCTTTCCAAGAGGCGGACAATGCCGCATTCCACTTGCCCGTAAGGTTAAGTGGCTGACTTTCGGGAATGTCAATATCTCCTGCTTCTGTTGCCTTTTTACCATCTCTTGAACCGCTTATAAGCAAATATTTGCCGTAGTTAAATTCAAGAGCCGCAAGCTGGTTATCCCCCATTGAATAGGTTGAATAAACCTTGTTTGAGTTTGCCGTAGCCAATTTAGAGCCTGCTCCCGTTAAAAATGCGGAGCTGCCGTCTATTGGCTGACGTACTCTTTCTTCCGTAGGGGTTGAACTGTAGTCTACACCCTCTGCATTGTCAATATTAACGTCCGTTAGGCTGAAAAGCTGTGTAAAGTCCTGCAAGTGTCTGTTTTTGATTTCCTCATAGGTTTTGCTTTTAACATTTGCGGAGTATATATCGCAGTCCCTGCCCTGCTTAGTGTTGTCAAGCTCCAAATAGTTTACATAGTTTGTAGCGCCTACCACATAAATTGTGGCTTGATTGCCGCCGTTTACGCTGATTGTTGTATTGTCGGAGGATACGGTAAAAGCGCCGTCGCCGTCCAATATCATTCTTGCCTCAAGCTGCACCGCATTAACCGTGCCCGGGTCATTATTATCCTTGCTGCCGTTTGTAATTGCCGCTTTAAGTTTAACCTCTTTGTCGCTTACCTTTTCATAGCTGTAGTAGCCTTCTTTATCGGAATGATATGTATGCAGTGTTGCGGAAAATGCCAATGGTGCGTCACTTTCCACATGGGTTGCCACTGTCTGGTCGGGATAGCTTGCAAAGCTCTCTCTTTTATAGTGAGCTTCGCCATAGTCATACTCTACCGTAACTATACCCTTTGTCATATCAAGGCTTTTTACATAGTTTTCCGCACTGCTGTGGCTGTGACCGAAGTCCAAATATACCTCCGCAAAGGACTTATACGCTCTTTGAGATGATGGCTTGCCTAAAAATGCGTATTCCACAAGCTTTTCGGTTGTCCATCTGTATTGAACGGCTTCCTGCGTTTTGGAGTTATCCGTATTTAATGCCCTGTTGGAAATACTTGTGTTTGCATATTCGCTGAAGTTTTCCCTAAAGGCTTCATCACCAACAACAACATTTTCCGCACCTATTTCCGCAGGTGTTCCGTCTGCATTGGCGCCTCTGAAAAACCTCCAGCCGTCAGTAACGCTGCCGCCTGTTTGTTCATCAACGGTTATGGCTGTTGCCTTAAATATGCTTGCAAGGTCGGAAACATTTGCGCCGCTTTCGTTTTGGAGCGTTCCGTAAGGAGAACCGTCCCAACAGGTATCTTCATTTATTTGAATAACCTCTTTGTCAATTCCGCCTGCAACCATACCTGCCATACGTCCGTTGCCTATGGGATAAAAGTTTGTCCAGCAATATTCCGCATATTCCCAACCGTTA
>CAYMAA010000106.1:0-5059 GCA_964388305.1 uncultured Lachnospiraceae bacterium
GCGGCTGTACTTATTTACAACGCACTGGACAAGATTGAAGCGGCTAAGAAGGCTTAATATTGTATAATAATTAATACTATATAATATAAATAAATTGGGCAGACTCTTTACAGGGTCTGCTCTTTTTAATCAGTTTTTATTTAGCAAAGCCTATGAACCCTAAGAGAGGGAACTTGGCTGCAATTGGTTAGTTGCGGCTAATTTTATAATTTATACTTGTAATGATGTCCGTACAAGTGTATAATAAGTTTGAGGTGGTATTTATGAATAAATATGAATATATTTACAGTGAAATTAAGGATAAAATATTTTCGGGAAATATTATTCAGGGAGAAAAGCTTGAAAGTGAAAGCAGGCTTATGGCAAGATATGACGTAAGCAGACAGACGATAAGAAAGGCTTTAAGCCTCCTTGCCGCAGACGGACTTATTGAAACATTACATGGCAGGGGCAGCTTTTGCAAAAGGCAGGGGCAAAAGGACAAGCGGAGTATGAACATAGCCGTTATTACAACCTACATTACGGATTACATTTTTCCTTTAATTATTCAGGGGATTTATGAGGCACTGAATGACAAGGGTTACAGCATTATTTTAAAGAATACAAACAACAGCCGCAGCAAGGAAAGGGAATGTTTGGAGGATATACTTAACAAAAATATTGACGGACTGATTGTAGAGCCGAGCAAAAGCGAGCTTGCCTGCAAGAATTTGGAGCTTTTTCGCAGGTTTGACAGGTTAGGCATACCATACGTTTTTATACAGAGCAGGTATGAAAAAATGGAGGATATTCCGCTTGTGCTTACTGATGATGAAAAGGGGACTGATATACTTACCGAGTATTTAATAAATACGGGGCATAAGAACATTGCAGGGGTATTTCAAGCGGATATTACGCAGGGAACCTCCCGTCATAAGGGATATGCAAAAACTCTACAGAGATACGGTTATGCGTACAACCCCGACAATGTTATTTGGTTTCATGTTGATGACAGGTTTAGAAAGACGGAATGGGCCATTGAAAATCTTATAGAAAAAAATCCGGATATTGACGCTATTGTTTGTTATAATGATATGATTGCTTACAAGGTAATTGAGGTGCTTGAAAGAAACGATAAGCGTGTGCCTGAGGATATATCCGTTACAGGCTTTGACGCACAGGCTATTGAGGAAATTGAGGCATTTAAGCTGACTACAGTAACCCACCCGAAAAAGGATTTGGGGAAAAAGGCGGCAGAGGTGATTATTGATATGATTGACGGCAGAGAAATTAATTTTAATGAATATTTTTTTGAGCCTGAATTAATAGTGGGATATTCCACAAAGGACAGAAGATGATGTTTGTTTACAGGCGGCGCTAAAAAAGGACGTTCACAGAGGAACGTCCTTTAAAATTACATAAAATTTATGAAAATGTTAAAAACCCTTGGAGCTGTTAAGCACCTTTACAAGTATTAAAGCGGCATCTGAGGATAGAAGCAGTCCGTCATTATTCACATCGGCTGTTGCCAAGTCTGTGTTCCAGAAGTCCTTTTTAACTTCATTTTGCAAAATGAATGAAAGGAGAGCGGAGGCATCATTTGCCGTTAAAATATTGTTGCCGTCAACATCACCCTTTAATGCCTGTGGAGAAGGCGGCTCGGTGGTAGGCTCGGTAGAGCTTTCGGTAGAATCTTCCGTGGTAAGTTCGGTAGAGCTTTCGGTGGAATCTTCCGTGGTAGGCTCGGTAGAGCTTTCGGTGGAATCTTCCGTGGTAAGCTCGGTGGAGCTTTCCGTAGAGCTTTCATCGGGAGCTTCCACAAGAATACCTATATAAGGAATAGTTGCGGTAACAGTTCTGTCTGTTGCGGCATTAGCTGTTATAAAGAATACGGAGCTAATGCTTTCAACATCTATTGAGTGTTCCCCAATAAGACTGCCGTTTGCGGTAAGGGAGGCTGTTTTTGCATCAAGGTCAATTATAAACTCGTATGAGTAATTTGTGTTGCCCTGAGAAATTTCAGATGAAACATAAAGACCGTCACCGTATTTTAAAGCAAGATTTTTGCTTGAATCTGAGGAAAGCGCGCATATTTCTCCGTCCGTGGAGGCGCTGTTTTGACCTCTTATTTGGACAAATGCCCATTTGCCTGCCTGTTTGTTTGTTGCGCCCTCTCCCTTTATGACAATTTTGCCTGTTTTCTGTTCTTCAAAAGGCACACGCCATTTTGTGGAAACAGATGATGAGCCGTCTATAAGGGTATATGTTCCGTTTCCGTTATCTCTTACATAGCAGCTGCTGTCCGTGTTTTCATCGTCCTTTGGAGTTCCTGCTTCAACGGGAATACTGTAGGTTGTGGTTTCCGTTGTGGTTTCGGTAGATTCCGTTGCAGGCTCGGTATAATCATCAATTACAATGGTATAAACCTTTGCATCACTGCTGCTTTCGCCGCTGATAGTATATATACCTGCATATAGCTTAACGGTATTTGTTCCCGGCTGAAGAGTAACGGAGGACTCATCGTCAACCTTTCCGCTTAATGCGGATACAACTACAGGGTTATCCGACGTTGTAAGGGTTAAGCTGACTGTTCTGTCTACACTGAAGCTGATTTCAGAGTCGCCGTCATTAATAGTTCCGTAGTTATCCGAAATTGAATTAAGGTCGTAGGAAATTCCGCCGAACACACCGTTTTCTTCGGTGCAGTCATTTTCGCCTGTTTGAGCCGTGCCTATGTTATATGTGCCGTTTTCAACAATAACGGCTTCCGTGGTGGCTTCCGTTGGATTTTCAATTTCGCCGGGAGCGGAAATTTCAAAGCCGGCAATATAGGCTTCCTTTTCCGAAAGAGTTGGCTGAATTGCGTAAATGCCGGCAGGCACGTTTGCGGAGGCTGTTCCGCCAACTTCCGTTTGAGCGTAGGTTAAGCCGTAGCTGTCTATCAATGAAATTCCGTACTTTCCGCTGTCGGCACAGTTTATTGTTATCATTGAAGGCATATCCAGCTTAAATACTATAACGCCTAAGCCTTTGGATTTAAGCCCTGTTGTGGTGGTTGGCTTATAGTCGCTTGTGGAGCTGTAAAGCACGTTTTCAAGCTCAATATTTGTGCCTTTGAGGGTTGTTACACCTGCCGCCGTCATTCTTACACCTGCATCCTCAGGGGTAAAGTTAATGGAGTAGGGGTAGCTTATTGAGTTTGCCGGCTGAGCTGTAATTACAGGCTCAACAACAGGCTCTGTATATTCGTCCTTCATAACACCGCTGTATGCAATACACTCTGCTTTTGCTGTTATAGCGTTGGTTTTATAGCAGTCGGACTCCTTTGTTAATGAGTTATAGTAGAAAACTGACGGGTTTGTGTCAAAATCCGAATAAGTTGTGCTGTTTGAAACAACCGCTTCTCTGTCTGTTACCACTGTACCCATTTGACTGCCGCTGCAGTTATAAAATACATCACCGTAGCTCTTAACCGCCGAGCCTGATTTTGTGGTTATAGGATTTTTGCAGCTGTCGAAGTAGTTAGCCTCGCTTAAAGTATAGGAGTTTGCACGGGTATCCATTGTTTTGGAAACATTGCCCTGATAGTAGCAATTATAAATGTGCATATTTGCTCTGCGGAGAAGAGGCCCTCTCGACTCGCAGTTCTGCCACCAGTTGTGATGGAATGTTAAGTGAAACTGATAGTTAGAATCCGAAGCTCCTATAAGATTTGTTTTGTGACAGCCGTAATAGTAGCAGTAGCTCATTGTATAATACTGACCACGCTTAAAGTCGCAGGAACCGTCACCCTCTGTTTTGTCGGATTCCACCGCATCGGGGCAATAACCCGGCATAAAGGAGCAGTTATGTATCCAGCAACGCTCTACAGGCGCTGTAAGTGTGTTGTCTGTTTGAATACCCTCCATGCCAAGGGCGTCTTCAGGGTATTTATCAAAGGTAAGGTTGCGGACTTCAAAGCTTTCGCCGTACTCGAGATAAGCGGATGAAGCCATAAAGTGAATACCCCAGCCTTCAATAACGGCATCTGTACCAATACCCTCAATGGTAATATCCTTAGCATCTTTCATACGAGCCATGTGGCCGTTATCCTTTTTTGTTCCGCCGTAGTCGGGAGAATCAAATGCGGTAAGTCCGTTTTCGGGTGAGGTTACAGTGCCTATAAAACGGAAGTCCAAGGGAATACCGGCATTGGAATAAGCCAAAAGTATTCCATCGTTTGTGTTTGTCGCACCCTCGCTGGAGCCAACCGCGCCACGGGAGTTTAATATGTTGCCGATACCCGTAACAACGTGGGTTGGGTCATTTGGAAATGCAAGCTCAACAGTGTCCTTATTTTCTTCGGTTACATAAACAACCTTTGCGTTTGCCTTGAGTACACCCTCGTCAGTATATGCGCCTACACCACGGGTGTAGTTAAAGTGAGCGTAACCCGAACGGTCATAGGCTTTTACTTCAATATTTTCGGAAGTAAGAGTTGTTCCGTCAGAAGCGGTTATTTTAATATCATAGCTGCCGGCGCTTACTCCGGGAATATCTGCTCTGGCATTTCCGTTGGCGGCTGTTCTTATAAGCTGAGCGTCCGCCTTTGTATAAGCGGAGTCCGTTGATTTTTTATATTCAACAACTGCGTTTTCGGGGGCGGAGTCCTGCCATTCCGCATAGATGGTTTCGTTCCAGCCGCCTGCTTTTACAAGTACTGCGGCGAAGGTTTGGAACTGAAAAGTGGTTAATAGTAAACATAACACCAAAATTATACCCAAAAGGCGTTTTGTTTTGTTCATAAGGCTTATCCTCCTTAATAAATAATTGTTTTTTAAAAGCCTTTCCCATCTTGACTTTTTCATAATGCTTTTATTTGCTAAGCTCAGCATGGATTGCGGCTGCCGCCTTTTTGCCTGCGCCCATGGCAAGAATAACCGTTGCGGCGCCTGTTACTGCATCACCCCCTGCATACACTTTGTCCTTCGTTGTTTTGCCCGTTTCTTCCTCTGCTATAATACAATGACGCTTATTAACATCAAGTCCCCTTGTAGTATCTGAAATAAGGGGGTTGGGTGATGTGCCTAAGGACATTATA
>CAYMAA010000107.1:0-4844 GCA_964388305.1 uncultured Lachnospiraceae bacterium
GAAGCAGCTATCGGAAATTATAGCAAGTTTGGTAAAATCATAATTTTTAGAGGTGCCCAATAATCATTTAATAAAACAACTCACCGTAATTTTTACTCCCACTTGATTTCTGCCTTAAAACCGCCTATAATAATATATAAAAATGTGAGGTAGCAATCTTGACAATCTGAAAATATTATGTTATTATAAAAACACAAGAGGGAATAACAAGACTTATTGTTGCCCCTCACCATCTATTTGGTACTAAATGACCGCCTAAGTTGGTAGCTCGGGGCGGTTATTTTTTTATTAAAATTATTATGATAATAAGTAATGTTAGATATGTAATTACTTCGCTCATATAACCTGCCCCCTTTCTCAAATTTTAAATTAAACATAAGATAGCGGAGGCAAACAAACCGCCCTGTTATTCCGTTGTGTAGGCTAAGGTTTCCCTTAACTTAATAACAGTATACCAAAATGCAATATAGGGGTCAATATGAATAATACATAAATTTCATTTATGTTGGGGGCAATGTTTGTTAATAATCATATTAATAAAACAATTCATCGTAATTTTTACTCACACTTGATTTCTGTCTTAAAACCGCCTATAATAATACTATAAATATAAATTGGAGGGAAAAATGTGGAAATTCTTAACAGGCAGGAAATATTTAAAGGCAAAATTATAGATGTGGAATTGGATACGGTAAAGCTGCCAAACGGCAAAACCGCCAAGCGTGAGGTTGTTTTGCACAATGCCGCATCGGGTTGGCTTGCTGTGGATACCGTGGGCAAATTCTTTTTGTACGTCAATATCGCCACCCCATAGGCAAAGAGCTTTTGGAGTTGCCCGCAGGCATTGTGGAACAGGGCGAAACACCCATGGAATGCGCATTAAGAGAGATTGAAGAAGAAACCGCCCATAAGGCAGGCAATATAGAGCTGCTTACGGCTTTTCACACCTCCGCAGGCTTTTCTAACGAGGTTATTTACGTTTATCTCTGCACCGGTCTGACAAAGGGCAGCTTTAATTTTGATGAAGATGAGTTTATTACAAATATCCGCCTTACACTTGATGAGGCAATAGATAAAATTTTTACGGGAGAGATTACGGACAGCAAAACAATAATAGGTCTGCTGTGTTATAAAGAAAAGCTTGCAAGGCAGCAAAAGGAGAAATAAAATGGAATGGAACAAAACAGCAATTAAAACAACGGCAGAGGCTGTGGAGGCAGTTTGCGGCGTGCTTATGGAATCGGGGATTACGGGTATGGAAATAGACGATCCCGTTCAAAAATTAAAGGATCTTAACGACCCAAACCAAACATGGGACTATATAGATGATACTCTTTTAGAGGTTAAAGACCCCACCGTAAAGGTAATATTTTATGTAAGCGCCAACCCCTACGGCAATGAGCTGCTTTTAAATGTGCGTGAGGGCATAAACCGACTTAAAGCCTCGGATTGCGGTCTGGACTTAGGCTCTTTGGAAATTGAAACGGAAAATAATCTGAACGATGAGGTTTGGCTTAATAAATGGAAAGAATACTACAAACCCTTTACCGTGGGAGAAAAGCTATACGTTAAGCCGGTTTGGGAGGATGCTCCGACCACGGACAGAATTGTGCTTACAATAAACCCGGGCAATGCTTTCGGCACGGGTCTGCACCAAACAACACGCCTTTGTATGGAACAGCTTGAAAAGTACGTTACAAATTCATCTTTTGTTTTGGACGCAGGCTGCGGCAGCGGTATTCTTTCAATAGTATCTCTTCTTTTGGGGGCAAAGTCCGCCTTTGCACTGGATATTGACGAAAACGTCGTAAAAACCGCCTACGAAAATGCCGCCCTTAATAATATAGATAAAACCCGTTATTATGTAACCTCGGGCAACATAATAGGCGATGAAAATTTAAAGGCGCAAATAGGCGAAAATAAATATGACATTGTTGTTGCAAACATAGTTGCCGATGTTATAATTGCAATAATACCCTCCGTTAAAAAACAGCTTAAACAAACAGGTGTTTTTATTACATCGGGCATTATAAAGGAACGTCTTGAAGATGTTTATGCCGCTCTTGAAGAAAACAATATGAAAATAATTTCCACAAGCATAAAGGACGAGTGGTGCTGTATAACCGCAGTAAAGGGTGATGAAAATGCCTAAATTTTTTACTCCTCAAAACCAAATTTCACAAAACACACTTACCGTTACAGGCTCTGAGGCTGTTCACCTTTCTTCCGTGCTGCGTGTTAAAACGGGAGATGAAATAATTGTAGGCGACGGCAATTTGACGGACTATATATGCAGGGTAAGCGGCGTAAAAAAATCGGAAATACAATGTGATATACTTAAAAAAGAAATAAACCAAAACGAGCCTGCACTAAAAATAACGCTTTTTCAGGCGCTCCCCAAGGGAGATAAAATGGAAACGGTTATACAAAAATGCGTTGAAACAGGCGTAACGGAAATTGTACCCATAGACACAAAAAATTCCATGGTAAAGCTGAAAGGCAAAGAGGATAAAAAAATTGAGCGTTGGAACAAAATAGCATTTGCCGCCGCAAAACAGTGCGGAAGAGGTATTATACCCGCCGTCCGACCTCTTATGTCCTTTTCCGAGGGGGTAAATATTGCCGCAAATAATTTTGACAGCGCCATTATACCTTACGAAAATGAGCATAAAACCTCCATAAAAGCATTTGCCAAATCCTTTACAGGCAAAAGCCTCGCTGTTTTTATAGGCTCTGAAGGCGGCTTTGACACCTCGGAGATAGAGCTTGCAAAAGCCATGGGCATAATTTCCGTAACAATGGGTAAAAGAATTTTAAGAACAGAAACGGCAGGCTTAATCGCCTCCGTAATAATGCTATATGAAACAGGTGATTTAAGTTGATATATTTTGATAATGCGTCCACAACGCAAACCTCCAAAGCGGCGGCAAACGCAGCCTTAAAAATGATGACGGAGGAGTTTGCAAACCCGTCAAGCCTTCATTCCTTTGGTTTTTCCGCCGAAAAGGCAATAACGGGAGCAAAGGAAACAATTTTAAAGGCTCTTAACTCTACAGGGGAGCTTTACTTTACATCCGGCGGTACAGAGGCAAACAACACAATTATTTTAGGCACGGCAAAAGCCTATAAACGCAGGGGCAGCCACTTTATAACAACGGTTATAGAACACCCCTCAGTAACAGCCGCTTATAAACAGCTTGAACAGGCAGGCTGTGAGGTAACATATCTGCCCCTTAACAAAAACGGAGAAATAAGCCTTTCCGACCTTGGCTCCGCCATAAGAGAGGATACGGTTTTGGTCAGCCTTATGGCTGTAAATAACGAAATAGGCAATATTAATAATATGGAAGAAATATATAATACCGTAAAAGCCGCAAACCCCGACACCCTCTGCCATGCGGACTGCGTGCAGGCATTTTGCAAGCACCCAATTAATGCCAAATTTGCTGATTTTATAAGCATTTCCGCCCACAAAATTTTTGGTGTAAAGGGCTGCGGAGCAATAATACATAAAAGCGGACTTCGTTTTGCCCCGAGGGTTTTTGGGGGAGGGCAGCAGCAGGGAGTTCGTCCCGGTACGGAAAATGTTCCCGGTATAGCGGCATTTGGAGCGGCAGTTTCCGCACTTTACGGTAATATAGAAGAAAACCTTGAAAAAACAGCCAAAGTAAAGGCGGAGCTTGCAAAAATAACCGAAACCCTTTCGGATATTCATATAAACGGCGGCGCAAACACCACACCATATATACTAAATTTAAGCTTTAAAGGCGTTCGTGGTGAGGTGCTGCTCCATGCTTTGGAGGATAAGGGAATTTATGTTTCAACAGGCTCTGCCTGCTCCTCAAAGGCAAAAAAGAACGAAAATGTTGTCGCAAAGGTTTACGGTATACCCTTTGGCGGCAGCGCCGTGCGTTTCAGCTTTTCTTCAAACAACACAACAGAAGAGGCTGTACAGGTTAGAGCCGCTTTGCAGGAGCTTGTACCCGTACTTAGAAAGTTTCAGCGTCATTAAACATAATAAGGGAGA
This sequence comes from uncultured Lachnospiraceae bacterium, assembly GCA_964388305.1. Taxonomy (GTDB): domain Bacteria; phylum Bacillota; class Clostridia; order Lachnospirales; family CAG-274; genus JAJQCI01. The sequence continues at coordinate 4,028 of CAYMAA010000107.1, forward strand.
TAATATGAAAAAAATACTTCTTGTAAAATACGGCGAAATTGCCATAAGAGGCAAAAACCGCTGGATAATAGAAAACAAGCTTATAGCAATAATAGAACGCAACCTTTCAAAATTGGGCAGATACAGCGTTCAAAAAGAGCAGGGACGTTTTCTCGTTCAATATTTGGACGGGGAAATGGACTACGATAAGGTTATACCTTGTGTTGTAAATATTTTCGGTGTGCTGGGTGTTTGCCCGGGTATTATGCTGGAGGATCAGTCATTGGAAAACCTTAAAGCCTCCGCCCTTGCCTATATGAAGGAGTTTTACCCAAACGGCGGCTATTCCTTTAAGGTTACGGCGCGCCGTTCCAATAAGGACTATCCCCTTAACTCTCAGGAAATCGCCTGCGAGGTGGGCGGCTATATTTTTGAAAATATGGAAAATGTTACCGTAGATGTGCATAACCCCGAAATTCTTTTAAGAGTAGAGCTGCGTAACAGCGCCTACATTTACTCCAAGGTAATTGCAGGCTTTGGCGGCTTGCCTGTTGGGGAAAGCGGCAGAGCAACGGTTTTAATGTCGGGCGGAATAGACAGTCCCGTTGCCGCATGGCTTACCGCAAAGCGCGGTGTTGCGGTAGATGCGGTTTACTTCCACTCACCGCCCTATACATCGGAAAGAGCAAAAGAAAAGGTTGTGGATTTATGTAAATGTGTGGCAAAATACTGCGGCTCAATGCGCCTTTATATTGTGCCGTTTACAGAAACCCAGCTGCTTATTTACGATAATGTGCCGCAGACAAGAATGACAATTTTCATTAAACGCGCCATGCTT
>CAYMAA010000108.1:0-4781 GCA_964388305.1 uncultured Lachnospiraceae bacterium
TCAAACCCGTGAATGGTTTTTGCAAGCAACACCTTTTTTAACCAAGTAAGGAAGTCCACCGCCTCTTAAGGCTCATAAGTTTTGCTAAAGCAAAACCTGCCCTACGGGCATTCCGATTTCTTTCGGGTTCTAAGCGACACTTTTGCGCAGCAAAAGTTCTGAAGTATGCGCAGCGATAGCGGAGTACGAATATCCTTGAACACTTCTGCCGATTTCCGATAAATGCCTTAAATGGTATTACAGCGCCCAAAATCGGGTATGTCAAAGGCAGCCTGACGGGGGGTTGCGGACATTTAATATTGCAATTTAGAATGATGACGTCAAATGTCACGTCATTCTAATTTTGAAATATTTTTGTAATATAAACAGTTTGGACTGCATTTTATATGTTGAAAATTCATATTTACATCAGAAATCGTATATAAATTTGCAAAATTACTGTTATAAGTGACTTTAAATAGGCAAATATTACAACTAAGTTACAGAATTAGATTCATGTGTGTCAAATGTTTTACGATGTTGACAAAGTTTTTATAAAATAGTATAATTTATGTATAAGGTTTTTAAACGGAGGCGGTTTTTGTGTACTGCGGAAATTGCGGAACCAAAATAGATAAAAATATAAAATTTTGCCCCGAATGTGGAGCTGAGGTAAAAACTCCGCAATTTGAGGGAAAATCCAAAGGCAGACGAAAATTGGAAAATTTTTTTATTATAGTATTGGTGTTTGTTGCGGGTATAGCTGTTTTGGTCTGTCTTTTTGGGGAGAACAAAGCGGAAAGGGTGGCAAAAGCCTATATGACAGCAGTTGCTCAAGCGGACGGTGAAAAAGCCGTCGGCTTTATGCCCCGGGATTTTGTTGAAGCGATTGTTGACTTTGGATGGTTTAGCAATCAGTCGGAATTTGCGGATTATTTAAGCGGAAAATTTAGAGAAAACAATGAAAATTTAGCAGGTTTTTACGGTGACAAGTGGAAAATTAAGCTAAAAACAGATGATGTTGAAAGGCTTGAAAGCTATGAATTGGAAAAAATCGAAAACAAATATTTTTCTATGTACGGCTGTAAGGAGGACATTAAAAAGGGCTATTCCGTTGAGATTGATTATACTGTTTACGGAAACAAAAGCAGTTTTGACGATGAAAAAACAATGGTTATTAATGTTATAAAAACAGGCGGCAAGTGGTGTATAGATGTAAGTGATATGGACTTTTTGTTTTATTAGATAAAGGAGAAAAATTTTATGAAAAGCTTTTTATTAAAAAAACGCAAAACAATTACTGCTATTATGATTATTGCCACACTGGGAGCAACGGCAGCCGGCTGCGGAGGAAAAATCGATGAAGCATCCGTTGACGATGCGGTAAGCAATACTTACGCTGTTTTTGACGGTGATGGTGAGTCATTTTTGGAGGTTATGCCTCAAGAATTTATAAATTCCGCATTAGAGTCCGAGGAGTTTTCCACGGAGGAGGACGTTGCGGAGTTTTTTGAGGGAATGATAACATCAGCCTATGCGGATATAGGCTATGAAGGACACAGCTACAAAATATTGGAAATAAACAAAATTGAAGGGGAAGAGCTTAAAGAACTCAAAAAAACCTATGAGGACGCAGGCAGCGGGCTTGATTTTAACAATGCCGTTAGCGTTGATACGGAGCTTACGATTAAAGCAAACAACAGAGAGAGCAAAGCGGAGCTTACTCTTAATTTAATTGATATTGACGGGGAATGGAAATTAGATGTTTATTCCTTTGCGAATGCGGCGGCAAGCCTTAACGCTCAGGCGGAAGAGTAACATATATTTTTGAGGGTGGTTTTAATGGCAGACTTAAAAAACAGCGCGGCAGATAATTCAGACGAACAAAACGCTATTGAAGAGGTAAAATATCAAAGCAGCAAAATAACTGTTTTAATTTTTATCGGTATGATAGCCGTTGTTGCAGTTGTTTTTGTTGCGGTTAAGCTTATAGGAAATGCTGTAAAGGAGCATAACGAAGATATTGTGAAAAATGTTGTGGAGCAGCAAAATGCGGAAACCGTTGATGAGCTTATAGAAATGTATACAAAGGCTTTGGCATACGGAAACAGCAGTGAGCTTCTCAGCACGGTTATGCCGGATTTTTATGTGGCGGCGGCTGTTCAAAGGGGCGAGTATGAAAGCAGAGAGAGCGCAGAGGAGGAGTTTAGCGAGGTTTACAGCTTAAATGAAATAAGCGACGGCTTCAGGCAAAGCTACGGAGATGATTTTACCGTTGAAAGCAGTATTTTAAAGGATATACCCTTAAGCGATGATATTTTTAACAATTTGAGCGGCAGCTATAACGAAACATTCGGTATGGATATTGAGGACGCCCATAATATAGAATATAAAACGGTAATTTCAAACAACCGAACAGGCAAATTCCAACAGGCAACAGACGAGCTTACGGCTGTTAAAATAGGCAGCTGCTGGTACATAGCTCTTTACGATAATCAGTAAAAAAATTGATTAAACCGTTTGCAAAATTGCAGACGGTATAACGGCTATCTTCCAACAAGGCATTTTTTATCTTATTTGGGTGTTGACTATGAGATACTTTGCATAGACGAGGATTTTGACTTTCGTACATTCAAAGAAATGATGTCCTTGTTAAAAGCAGAAGGCTTTGTTCCGAGGTACTTCACAAAATAACGAATTGTATGAATTAACAAATTTCGTGTTGCAGGGGAGAATATAAAATGGCATTTAAGTTGAACAGTGTTGTGCCTTGGGGCAGAAATATGAATGAATATAAATTAATGTTCCGATTAAGCGAAGAAGATATGTCAAAGAAAATCGCAGGCTTTGGAGATGGCCCCGCCTGTTTTAACTGTGAGATGACGGAACAGAGTGGAGATGTTACATCTTTTGATATAATATATCAATTTTCTCAATCGGATATTGAAAAGCGAATAGAGGAAGTCCGAGTTGAGGTTATGCGGCAAATGCGGAAAAATGCGGACAATTATGTGTGGAAAAATATAAAGAATTTTGACGATCTTGAAAACACTCGTATGTCTGCTATGAGAAAATTTTTATCCGACTACGAAAAGGGTAAATCAGAGGGGCGTTATGTGTTTCATGAATTACCGAATAAACTGCCTTATGCGGACGGTTATTTCGATATTGGATTAAGCTCACATTTTCTCTTGATGTACACATCGCTTGGTTATGACTTTCACATTGCATCTATGACAGAAATGCTTAGAGTGTGTAAAGAAATAAGGATTTTCCCCATTGTTGATTTAGATGCAAACGGTACGGATTTGATTGAAAATGTAATCGGCTATTTCCAAAAGAATTACAGAACGGAAATTGTTAAAACAGAATACGAATTTCAAAAGGGCGATAATAAATTATTGATTATCAGAAAATAATCATATAAATTCCGGTTTATCGAACGGTTTAAACCGCATAATATATTCAAGGCGTTTCTTGGGAGGCGCTTTTTCTATGCCCGAAGGTGAGTTTTGACAACCGTAAAAATTTTCTCTTGTAATTTGCTTCAGCGAATTAATAGGTGTTTCCTTAAAAAGCCGTCATTACTGAATTATTATACCGTGGGTATAGTCCATGGATCTCTTTCTAAAATATAAATTTGAAGCAAAGGTTTCCTGCTCAAAAAGCTTTCTGCCTTGAGGAGAAAGGCTTGGCAGGTCTTTTTTTGTATTTATAATAACAGGAACTTCAGAATTGGCTTTTAAGGCGGAAAGCAGGCTTAATTTACTGCGGCGAACACCCAAAACCCGTATATACGGCACAGGCTTTGGGGGCAGGATTTGGCTTTTTTGTACATTTAAAAGAATATGCAAAATACATCTGCGGAGCTTGGACAATGTATAGCGTTTTGATTTCAGCCTTGCAAGCAGGTCGGATATGGATTTAAAGTCGGAGTTTTGTATTATTTTGTTTTCCAAACCCTCTGTTATATCGGAAATTCGGGAAAGCTCCTCTGCCGTGTGTGAAAAAATAATGCAGCGGAGGGCTTCGGCAAAAATCTCCATTGAGGGCAGGGTTGCAAGGGGATTTTCATATAATGGCAAAGCCTCTTGAGGTACGGCAGCTTTAAGCGCCCCGGTTTTATTTTGTAAAATTGCTTTTCTTATGGCGGCGGCAGATGAAATTTCTCCCGTAAAATCGGCAGAGCTATAGCTGCTTACAATACGCTTTACGGGTATGGGTGTAATGCCGGAGCTTTGAAGAATTATTGCCTTAATATATTCTATTGCCAATATATTGTTAGGGGTGTTTAATATTTCAGGAGCAATTTGCGATGTTTGGCAAAGGGCGGCGGCTCTTGCGGAGGGGTAGCTTAACCCTTTTGAAAGATATTCTCTCAAAGCCGACTGAAATGAGGCAGGCTCTTCCGCAAGCACATGTGCCGCCTTATTTAAAGGCGCAGGGTCGGAGCTTTCCGTACCGAAAGCTATGTGGGAAAATATGCCGCTTTGTGAAATTGTGCTTACACAGCCGTAAGCAAAAACATCCGCTCCGCCTGTTGCGTAAGGCACAGGCAGCTCCAGCACAATATCCGCACCGCACATAAGGGCGGCTTTTGTACGGGTGAACTTGTCATACAGGGCAGGCTCTCCGCGCTGAACAAACGAACCGCTCATTACCGCACCTACAAAGGGAGCGCCGGTTGTTTTGCGTATTTGGTTTATTATATATTTGTGCCCGTTATGGAAAGGGTTAAACTCCGAGGGGATAGCCGTGCCTTGCATAAAAACCTCCTAAGGAAACACTGAATAATTCAAAAG
>CAYMAA010000109.1:0-4774 GCA_964388305.1 uncultured Lachnospiraceae bacterium
AAAGGGTGATTGCTTATGATTTAAGTGATATGTTCTTGAAATATATGAAAGGGGGCAGGTATTATGAGTGAAGTAATTACATATCTTACGGTATTGCTGCTTATAATTGTCATAATAAAAAAATAACCGCCCCGGTTTTAGCAGACAATAGGCGGTTATTATTTAATAACTACAATGTTGTTGAGGGGTAATAGCCGTTGAGCCATTCCCTCTTGTGTTTTTATAATAACATAATATTTTGAGATTGTCAAGAGGTGATAATGTGGCTGAAACCAAAAAAGGCAGATACACTCAAGCCCAAAATAAAGCAACACAAAAATATATTAAAAATAATTATGATGAATTTAAAATCAGGCTTGAGAAAGGCAAAAAACAGGTTATAAAAGATTATGCAAAAAGCTCCGATGAAAGTCTTAACGGATATATAAAGAAAGCCATAACAAAAAGAATTGAAGAAGAAACAGGAGATAAAATAGAGCTATAACTGATTATATGGATAAAATGGGAGAGATTACAGCAAATATGCAAGGAACAAAAAGCCGTTTACGGAATTAACCGCAGACGGCTTTTTATTGTGTCAGAAGTTACAGATACTGCGATTGATATTATGCCGTATATGTGTTCGGTCATCAGTGATTGCTTTCTGCCGCCGCTCCTGCCGAGGGAGTAAGCATAAGGCTTGGAACGGGACGGGAAATTATTGTATCCACAAGAAGATAGCGGCGGTTTATGGTAAGGGCGGTTTTACCCAAGGGATTTACTGAAGATACGGTAATTTTTATATTTATAAAAATGCGGTAATTAATGCTGTTTATACCCAGAGAGGCTGTTTCCGTCCGCCAGTCTGCCTCTGCAGAGCCTATGGGATAAATTTTAACCGGAATTTTCGGGCCTGCTTCCGAAAAAATGTGAGTACCTGTTACTGCGCCCAACGGCAAGGTTATTTTTATTTCAGGCGCATTGTTAAGAGCTTCGGAAAGCTCGGCGGCGGCTTGTGAACAGATTTGATTAACGAGAATTGAATTGACGGTTACAAAAGAGCTGTCGGCAGTGTAAAAATCCTTATATGAAAGGGAATTGTTATTAATAATATCTGCGGTTATTTCGTCTATTTTTTTATTTACATAGGTTGCGGTATATTTTGAGGAAATCTCCCTTGCTGTAGGCGTTATGCGTTTTTCGGTAAAAACTATGGCGAAAAAAACAGGCAAAATGACCGCAATTATTGACAGAAGGGATTTAAAAAACGTGGTTTTGCGGCTATTTTTATAAAATTTTACCAAAAGTACCTCCAAAATCAAAAAAATTGATTGTATTTTTTATATAATCTGTTATAATATTATGTAATGGGAAGTGGAATTTATCCCTGTTGAGTATTTGAAAATCGGCAGTTTGTTTGCCCGAAAGGATATGCGTATCGGGAGGTTTTATAATGAGTAATAATTCGGAATTTTACCCCGAAAAAAATTCGGCGGATAAATCTGAGAAATTTGCATTTTCTGATAACAAATCGGTACATAATTACGACTCTGAAAGAGTACCGATAAATAACATTAACGAAATAGACTATGATGCTTATGCGTCCAAGCTTACAAAAAGCCTGTTAAACAGGAACAAATTACCGGCAAACAGCAAAAGCAGTGAAAACGGCAATATCAAAAATGCCGATAATGATTTTAAAAAGGAAGCGCGCCCTTCCGAAAGAACGGATGCTCCCAGGGCTTCAAACCGCACTTCTGCCGAAAACGGCGGAACAGGCGGCGCAAAAAAATCCATTAAAAAGCCTGAAAGAAATTCGGGGACGGAAAACATTAAGCGAAAAACTGCTCCAAAGCCTGCGGTAAAAAAGGCTTCCGCCAAAAAAACAAAAAAAGCCTCTTCCAAAAAGTACAGAAAACACCTTAAGGATATGAACTTTTTGGAAAGGTTTGTTTGGGTGTTTATGCTTATTGTAAAAATGCTCATTGTTTTGTTCTGCGGCTCGGTTGTTGCCTGTTTGGGAGCGGGTCTTGGCGTTTATATTAGCATTATAAGAGATGCGCCCATCCCGGGAGAGCTTGCGCTTGAGCCGGGGGAATATACCAGCTTTGTTTATGACAAGGACGGAAACCAAATAGACGAATTTCACGGTGACGAAAACAGAATTTATGTTACAATAGACCAAATTCCTCAAGACTTGCAGGACGCTATTGTGGCAATAGAGGACGAAAGATTTTATGAGCATAACGGCATAGACTTTAGAGGAATTGCCAGAGCCGCATACTCAATTATTTCCAAAAACGATATACAGGGCGCCTCCACAATTACTCAGCAGCTTATTAAAAATACCGTTACAAAGGTTGTTCATAACGATTTTGAAACAAAAATCAAGGAACAGTATTTGGCTGTTAAGTATGAGTCTGCCCTTACGGAGGATTTAGGCTCTAAGGAGCAGGCAAAAAAACATATACTGGAGCTTTATCTTAACACCATAAATTTAAGCCACGGTTATTACGGTGTGCAGGTTGCCGCACAGGGATATTATAATAAGGATGTTTCCGAATTGGATTTGGCGGAGTGCGCCGTTATTGCATCAATTACAAACAGTCCTTCAAGATATTCCCCCAGAAACAACCCCGAGGAAAACAAAAAAAGGCAAACCGAGGTTTTAAAAAAGATGTATGAACAGGGTTACATTACAAAAGAGGAGTACGACAGCGCCTTGGCAGAGGACGTATATTCCTCCGTTACTCAAAGCTCTGTTGATAAAAACGAAACAGCGGCAGTTATTCACACATATTTTATAGACGCTCTTTTTGATCAGATTTCAAAGGATTTGCAGGATAAATACAATATAAGCGCCGAACAGGCAAACTATGTTATTTATACGGGAGGTCTTAAAGTAGACTCTACATTCGATCCTCACATTCAAAGTATTTTGGACGAAACCTTTTCCGATGATTCCCTGTTTCCAAATGTTAATTACTGTTTAAGAGTTGTGTATAATGTATCTGTTGAGGACTCCGCAACAGGCAAGCAGGAGCACTCCGAATACAGCAAGTATGTCAGAAACACCGAAGAGGCGGACAGCTTTGTTGCGGATACAAAGGCAGCGGTAACTGCGGAGCTTGCGGCAGGCGAAAGCATTATTTCCGATAAGGCAACATATACAATAGAACCGCAGGCGGCAATGGTTATAGAAGATTATCATACAGGCTATGTTAAAGCGCTTATTGGCGGAAGAGGCACAAAAACCGTAAGCCGAGGCTTTAACAGAGCAACGGATTCCGCACGTCAGCCCGGCTCTGTATTTAAGGTTTTGGCGGCTTTTGCGCCGGGTATAGATATGGGTACGCTTACTGCGGCAACACCTATTGAGGACTCTCCGTTTAAGGTGGGCAATTATGAGCCTCAAAACTGGTATTCAGGCTACAGAGGTATGGCTAACCCCCGCCTTGGTATACAAAACTCCATGAATATTGTGGCTGTTAAAGCTATGGATATGGTGGGAGTGGACAACTGCTACGATTATTTGCTTAACTTCGGCTTTACAACATTGGAGGACGACAACCATCTTTCCACTGCGCTGGGCGGTGTTACCCACGGTGTTACACAGCTTGAGGTTACGGCGGCGTACAGCACAATAGGCAACGGCGGAATTTACAGAAAACCAACCCTTTACACAAAGGTTTACGACCACAAGGGAAATATTCTTTTGGACTATGATGAGGACTTCAAAACAAAGCAGGTTCTTTCTTCGGGAGCCGCCTATATTTTGATTGATATGATGAAGGATGTTATAACAAAGGGTACCGGTACTGCCGTAAGGTTTAGAAATTCCAATATGCCTGTTTGCGGAAAAACAGGTACAACAACGGACTCAAAGGATTTAACATTTGTCGGCTTAACTCCTTATTACTGCGCAGGTATATGGCTTGGGTACGACATTTATGATGATACAATAAGAAATATGAACGGACTTAACCAAACCGCTCATGAGGTTGTATGGCGAACCTGTATGGAAAAGGTGCATGAAGGACTGGAGGTTAAGGATTTTGAAAAGCCTGATGATGTTGTGGAAGCTTATGTTTGCAGCTACAGCGGTCTTTTGCCCAACGGCTGCAGCGGTCACAACGAATATTTTGTTAAGGGAACAGAGCCTACAGAATATTGCAAGGGTCATTCCGCAAGTAAGTATCTTGATAAAAAATATATTACCTCAGGATATGACTACAGCTCGGGAGGAAACGGAAACTCAGGCGGCGGAAATAACACAAGCAGCAGCAACCGGCATTACGAAGAACAGGACGAGCCTGAGGTTCAGCAGGACAATGTAAGCGATGATGAAATTCAAAACGCTTATGAAAATGAATTTGGAGATTTGGACAACAGCGGCGGCGATAACACCGATAGCGGCGGCGATAACACCGATAGCGGCGGAACACCCGAGCCTGCCCCCGCAGAGCCTTCTCCGGATTACTCTCAAGACGCCGAGCCTGAGCATTAACCTATCATAAATTTTTAGAGACGCCCTTAAGTTAATACCGATTAATTACACAGGCGGTTAAGAAAGTTTTTCTTAACCGCCTGTTAATTTGGATAATCAGGAAATAAGTCTGTTTAAAAAATTGTCCGCTATGGCTAAAACAGGTGTTCCTCTTACATCTGTTTTTAAAGTAATGTAAACTCCGCTGCTTTGAGTTGTTAGCTGCACACGCCCCTTTTCCTCTTTTATAAGCTTAAATAATTTTTCCTCATCGGGTTTTGCGTTTTTGTGGAAAGAAAACACAATAGA
>CAYMAA010000110.1:0-4697 GCA_964388305.1 uncultured Lachnospiraceae bacterium
AGTATAATTCTTTTGTACATAAAAATCCACCTCATTAAGTAATGCTATAATAAAGATACCACATTTTAAAATAAATTTCCATACCTTTTTAAACATTTAATATAAAAAAAATGAATTATAAAGAAAATCACAAATTTTTCAAATTTTATCTAAAATTTACACAGTTGACATATTGTTGCACACTATGCTATAATAACTTTGAATGTAATGCAAATTTATCAGAATACACTGCTTAATTCCCCGAATTAATTTGTGATAGGATTTTTTGTGAAAATTAAACGGAAAATTTTATCTTAAATCTGCGAAGGACTGATTAATCGGTGGTTTCTTTATAATTGCGGATATATATATTTATTGCATATATATATTTTTTTAAAAACTGTGATATTTATATATCTCTTCACTATCATAAATAAAATGGAAAATGGGGGGGGTAAAACTATGCTTGAAGAACTAAATAAACTCGGTGTAAACACCGAGGACGGACTTTTCAGATTTATGAATAATTCAGCGCTTTACAAGCGTATGCTTGTTTCCTTTGCCAAAATGGTTAATGAAACTGATTTTTCAACAGAGTTTGATGATGCTCAGCGAGAAGATGAAACAGGTAAATATCATGCTTTAAAGGGTGTAGCCGGCAACCTGTCCATAGAGCCTCTTTTTAAAGCATACAGCGAGATTGTCAGCCTTTTAAGAGAGGGCAGCATTGATAAAGCAAAGGCTGTAATAACAAAAACCCTGCCTGAGCAGAAAAAAATAACGGAATGTATTGAAATGTATTCTTAATGTTTGGAGGTCTTGAAAATGGGTTATAAAAATAAATCTGTTCTGGTCGTTGATGATGTTGAAATAAACCGTATTATGCTTACGGAAATATTTAAAGATGAATTTAATATTATAGAAGCGTCAAGCGGAAAGGATGCCATTGAAATTATTAACGGAAATCCTAATGTTGGCGCTGTTCTTTTGGATCTTATAATGCCCGGTATAAACGGCTTTGATGTTTTAAAGGATATGAACAGAACGGGTCTTATAGATAAAATCCCCGTACTTATTGTTACGGGCGCCGAAGATAGGGAAATGCTTTTGGAGGCATACAACCTTGGCGCAATGGATATTATAACAAAGCCGTACATCTCATATTTTCTTAAAAGAAAGCTTAAAAATTTCTTTGAGCTTTACAGCCATAAAAACGACCTTGAGGATCTTGTTGCGGAACAGGTTGAAAAATTTAATACTATGAGCGGCTCCATTGTTGAAGCAATGGCAAATATTATAGAATTTCGTGACTGTGAAACGGGTAAGCACGTTAAAAACGTATGCGGAATTACAAAATGCGTTATAACCGAGCTGGGTAAAATGTATCCCAAATACAGGCTTTCAAAAGAGGAAATTGAAAAAATCAGAATTGCCGCCGCCCTTCATGATGTGGGCAAAATCTCAATCCCCGATGCAATTTTAAATAAGCCGGGCAAGCTTACAAAAGAAGAGTTTGAAATAATGAAGCTCCACACCGTAAACGGCTGTAAGCTGCTTGAACAGGTAAAAAATATTATTGAGCCTGATTTATATAAATATTGCTACGATATTTGCAGGCATCACCACGAAAAATGGGACGGAAAGGGTTATCCCGACGGTCTTGTGGGAGATGAAACGGAAATCTGGGCGCAGGTTGTTGCCGTGGCGGATGTTTATGATGCCCTCACGTCGGAAAGAGTTTATAAAAAAGCCTTTCCGCATGAGGTTGCTGTTGATATGATTTTTAACGGAGAGTGCGGTCAGTTTAACCCGTGTATTTTAAATGCGTTTAAGGCGGTGCAAAATGAAAGACGAGTCTGAAATTGAAATTATAACGGAACATAATCAAAGAAAAGCCAATGAAAGATGGTTTTTTGTAAAAAGCGGCTTTATAATTATAATCATTACTATTATTCTCCTTTCCGGCTACAGCCTTTTTATGGGGCAAAAAATAGAAGCCACCATAAATAACGTAAGCAGAGTTTATATGTCTGAAATCAATCTTCAGCTTCAGCAAAAGCTGAAATCCATAATGGATCTTAGGCTTGAACAGGTTGATGAAATTCTATCCTATGTGGATTCACGGGAGTTTGCCGATAAAAGCGAGTTTAATCAGGCAGTAATAGAAAAAGGCAAAATAAGAAAATTAAATTATGTTGGCTTTTTGGACGAAAATTATAAATTCCGCCCTATTTACGGCGGAGATTTAACCATTTGCGGAGATAACGACATTACCGCCTCAATAGCCTATGACGGAAATGTTTTGGAATATGCCGCAGACGAAAACGGCAAAAAGTATCTCATGTTCGGCAGAGGCACAAACGCTTTTACTTTTAAGGACGGAACTCACAGCACCGCTTTTGTTGCCTGCATAGAAATGCAGGTGATGGATAACGCTCTTTTCCTCGGCTCGGATATGGGAAACATTTATACCCACGTTATAAACTATAACGGAGACTTTATTATAAGCAACGGCTTAATTTCAGGAGATAATTATTTTGACGGTATTCTCGGTATGAATATTAACGACCCCGAAAGCGTTGCGAAACACCTGGCTGAAATGAAAGAAGCCATTAGTACCGATACCGAATACGACTTCAGCTATGATATTGGCGATGACACATATTATGTTTGCTGCTCATCTTTTTCCGATAACAGCGAGTGGTACTATGTTACGGTTATAAACAGCACAATTTTCGATAGCTATTTTGAAGAACTCAACTCCATACGTTTTAAGGCTGTAGTGGTTGTTATTGCAATTCTTCTTGCCGCAATACTGGCAGTAATTCTGATTTACTACCAAATGAACCAAAGGCAAATTGAGGAGCTTAACAACGCAAAAATGCTTGCCATAAAGGAAAGCAATGCCAAAACGGAGTTTTTATCCAGCATGAGCCACGATATAAGAACGCCCATGAATGCCGTAATAGGTATGACAAACATTGCCTTAAAAAATATAGATAAGCCGGACAGAGTGCAATACTGCCTTGATAAGGTCGTTACCTCTTCAAAGCACCTTCTTTCCATGATAAACGATATTTTGGATATTTCCAAAATAGAAAGCGGAAAAATGCAGCTTTCGGTCAGGGCGGCGTCTCTTAAAAATATGATTGACGATCTTGTTTCTCTTTCCCAGTCCATGCTAAAGGAAAAAGGTCAGAATTTTGACGTTTTTATACATAATGTAATTGCGGAAGAGGTTTATTGCGATGATATACGTCTTTATCAGATTTTAGTAAACATAGTTTCAAACGCCTTTAAATACACCCCCGAGGGAGGCAAAATCTTCGTTGATGTATCTCAGGAAAAATCCGAAAAAGGCGAGGATTATGTTAAAACCGTTTTTAAAATTTCCGATACGGGTGTGGGTATGTCGCCCGAGTTTCTTAAAAAGGTTTTTGAAAAATTTGAACGTGAAGAAAAGGATATTGTTCATAAATCCATAGGAACAGGCTTGGGAATGACAATTTCCAAACAGCTTGCGGATCTTATGGAAGGAAGCCTTGAAGCGGAAAGCGTTTTAAACGAGGGCAGTACCTTTACACTTACGGTGGATTTTAAAATTGTAAGACCCTTTGAAATTAACGAACGCCTCCCCCATTGGGATGTGCTTGTTGTTGATGATGACGAAATGCTTTGCCAATCCACCGCTTTAAACCTTGAGGAATTAGGTGTAAAAGCGGAATGGATAACCGAAAGCGCCAAGGCCGTTGAGCTTATAGAAAAACGCAGAGAAGAAGGAAAGGATTTCGACTTTGTTCTTTTGGATTGGAATATGCCGGATATGGACGGAGTTGAAACAATCAGAAGAATAAGAGAATCAGGCAGTACAAATCTCCCCGTATTCTTAATTTCCGCCTACGATTTGGTAGATGTGGAGGATAAAATAGATCTAACCGAGTTTGAAGGCTTTATTGCCAAGCCTCTGTTTAAATCAAGGCTTTATCAGGTTTTGGGCAAATATGCCGGTAAAGAGCTTGAAGAAAATACAATGGTTTCAATAGAGCCCACCCTCAGCTTTGCCAATAAGCGTGTTCTTGTTGCGGAGGATGTAGATATAAATTGGGAAATTGTTAAGGAGGCATTAACCTCCGTTGGCTTAAAGGCCGAAAATGCTGTAAACGGCAAGGAGTGCCTTGAAATGCTCGCAAGCTCTCCCGTTGGTTATTATGACCTTATCCTTATGGATATAAGAATGCCTGTTATGGACGGCATTGAAGCCACCAAACAAATAAGAAAGCTGACCGGCGCAAACAGAAATATCCCAATAGTCGCAATGACGGCAAATGCCTTTTCCGGCGATATTCAGCAATGTCTGGACTGCGGTATGAACGGTCATATAGCCAAGCCTATCGACCTTAAAACCTTTTATACCGTACTCCACAGATTTCTTGATGATTAAAACCAAATTATAACATAAAGCCTGCTTCGGCATTTCCAAATTACCGAAACAGGCTTTTTATGTATTCCCCCTTTTGCGCCTTACTGCTCACCGATTATTACGGCTTGCGCCGTACCAATCGGCGACCCGCGGGGGAGAGGGCGGGGCGACGGCGGCACCGCTGACGCCGCCACCGCCCCGCCGCAAGCCTTAGCGTGTGGTTATAATGCGGCAAAATACCGGGCCTTTGTAATATAAATATGCTTTACTAAACAATAATTGTTGCAAAAACAGCAGG
>CAYMAA010000111.1:0-3154 GCA_964388305.1 uncultured Lachnospiraceae bacterium
CAAGCTTAACTGCGTCCTCAAAGCTCATAACCCCTGCCGCCGCAAGAGCGGAATACTCTCCAAGGCTTAATCCTGCCGCATAGTCAGCCTTAACGCCTTTTTCCTCCATAAGCCTTAAAACAGCAGTACTCATTGTTAAAATAGCAGGCTGAGTATATTCCGTTTCATTAATTCTTGAATCTTCTTCAAAGCATATTTTGGAAATTTCCAAACCAAGCTCCCTGTCTGCCGTATCAAAAACATTTCTGCATACTTCAAAATTGTCGTAAAGCTCCTTGCCCATACCGTTGTATTGGGCGCCCTGTCCGCTGAATATAAATGCTGTAGCCATATATAATCTCTCCTAATTATCCTAAAAATTCGTATACCCTGTCCAAATCCTTTATAAGATCCTTAATAATTTCATCACAGGTTTCTTCTTTATTAACAAGCCCTGCAATCTGACCGCTCATAACAGAGCCGTTTTCCATATCGCCGTCCACAACAGCGTTCCTCAGCGCGCCTGTTCCAAGCCTTTCAAGAGCCGCAATATCAGGCTCGTCCTTGCCCGTTTCCTGCTTTTCAAGAGCAAGATAAGCCTTTGTAAGCTTGTTTTTAAGTACTCTTACAGGGTGTCCCGTAATGTTTCCCGTAATAACCGTGTCAATGTCCTTCGCTTTAAGTATTTTGTTTTTGTAGTTCTGATGTACGTTACATTCCTTAGCTACCAAAAACCTTGTGCCTACCTGAACACCGTCAGCGCCAAGCATAAAAGCGGCATTAACACCTCTGCTGTCGGCAATTCCTCCTGCCGCAAGCACAGGTATGCCTACAGCGTCAACCACCTGAGGCACAAGCGCCATTGTGGTCTGCTTTCCAATATGTCCGCCGGATTCCATTCCCTCGGCAATAAGGGCGTTAACACCCATTTTTTCCATTCTCTTTGCCAATGCAACACTTGCCACAACAGGTATAACATTAACTCCGTTTTCATGCAGCTTGTTCATATATTTGCCCGGGTTTCCGGCGCCGGTTGTAACAACCTTAACCTTTTCATCGCAAATCATATCAATAACTTCATCAACAAACGGAGAAAGCAGCATTACATTAACACCAAAGGGCTTGTCGGTAAGCTCCTTCGCCTTTCTAATCTGCTCTCTTACATAATCCGCAGGAGCATTTCCTGCCGCAATTATTCCCAAGCCTCCCGCATTGGATACGGCGCTTGCAAGAGAAGCATCCGCAATCCATGCCATAGCTCCCTGAAAAACAGGGTATTTAATTCCTAAAATTTCACATATTTTTGATTTCATGGTAACCCCTTTATACTTTAATATTTACTTAGTCTGTTCTTCAACATATTTCACGGCATCCGCAACAGTTTCAACCGTTTGAGCGTACTCTATCTTTATGTTAAACTCGTCCTCAATGGCGTTTACTATTTTAAATAAATCCAGCGAGTCCGCCTTTAAATCCCCGTTTATGCTTGTTTCAAGAGCAATTTCATTCGGGTCAATTTCCAATATTTCCGCTATAATTTTCCTTATCCTTTCAAAAACCATAACTGCCGCCTCCGCTTAAAGCTCTATCAACATGGTTCCCCATGTAAGTCCGCCCCCAAAGCCGGAAATTATTATTTTATCTCCGCTTTTAAGCATGCCCTTTTCGTTCATTTCCGCCAAAACAATGGGTATGGAGCCTCCGGAGGTGTTGCCTGTGCTGCCTATTGTAGCATAACACCGCTCATAAGGAACTTTAAGCTTTCTGGCAATAATTTCGTTAATACGACTGTTTGCCTGGTGCAAAACAAAATATTTAATCTCTTCCACACCTGTGCCGCTTTCCTCAAGCACCTTTTTAATGCTTTTTGGAACGGTTTTTGTGGCAAAAGTAAATATGTCCCTGCCGTCCATTTCAATAAACTCGCATTTTTCCTTATCTCCCTTAAAATAAGGGCTGCGGTTGTTTCTGTAGCCTGCGGTAAGAGCCGTTCCCTTTGTACCGTCGGCATTTATGTCCTCCCATAAAATGCCTCCCTCTTCGGCAGCCTCCGCAAGCACTCCCCCTGCGCCGTCAGCAAACAGCACACAGGTGCTTCTGTCAGTCCAGTCGGTAATTTTGGAAAGAGTTTCGCCGCCTAAAATAATGGCTCTCTTAACAGCTCCGCATTTAATAAATTTGTCCGCAACACTGAGGGAATATATAAACCCGGAGCAGGCTGCGGAAAGATCAAAGCAAATTGCGTTGCTGCATCCCAAAGCCGCCTGCACCATACAGGCAACGCTTGGTGTTGCATAGTCAGGAGTAACCGTGCCGACAATTATCATGTCAACGCTTTCAGGCTCCCATTGGGCTTTTTTCATCAGCTTTTCAGCCGCCTTAATGCAAAGGTCTGATGTGTTTTCCTCAACAGCCAAATGCCTCGTTTTAATTCCCGTTCTTTCGGAGATCCACTCGTCCGAGGTTTCAACTGTCTTCGCCAAATCATCATTGCTTATAACAAGCGGCGGCAGTGCTCTTTCAAACCCTGTAAGTTTACATTTCATCATAGCGCTTCTCCCTGTATTCTTTTTCTGTATATCTCATTAATTGAACTGTTAATTCTTTCAAGCACAGCACCGGCAACTTCCCTTTCATGCTCGCTTAATCCCATAATAGCAGCCTTAATCATTTCAATGTGTAAATTCTGATGTATTCTGTACATAAGCCGCCCCTCGCCTGTTAAAGCTACAAGAACGTGCCTCCTGTCCTTTTCGGAGCGTTTTCTGGTAACATACCCTTTATTTACAAGGCTTTTTACGGAAACGGTCAATGTTCCCATAGTAATATCAAGCTTTTTGGCAACAACCGACATTGAAACGGCGTCATACATGCCTATAGCGTCTATTGTATGTACCTCCGCAAGAGAAAGATTTTTAAAAACTCCGTTTTTTTGAGCCTCATCCTCAAAACGCTGAATGTCATTGTATAAGCCGAAAAACAACTTGCTTACATCAATAAGTGATTTTTTCAAATTATCACCTCCCAAAAAATAAATCCACTTGGCGTGAATTTTCATAAAACTTTGATTTTCAAACATTTTGATATTCAAAGTATATCCCTTTTCCCTCATATTGTCAAGTAAAAATTCAAATCTTGCCTGTTCATCTATTATTTGTCTGAATTGCAATATTAT
>CAYMAA010000111.1:3254-4500 GCA_964388305.1 uncultured Lachnospiraceae bacterium
ATATTATTTTTTTCGATGTGTATAGACCGGAGCCTTTTAAAAATTTATTGACAATTTAGCGTTTATATGCTATTATACATTCAAGTTTAACAAACGGGGAACGGAAATAAACTTGTGCGGGGTATGTCTTTAGAGATGAGTTGGGCGGTGCAAAACTCAGGCATTGCACAAGGATCTACATCCGGGAGTTTGAGCGTATTTCCTGCGTTAAAGGGTTTGAGGTAATTCTGCGGAATTATAAATTAAGGTGGTAACACGGGTATGCTCGTCCTTTGGGGGTGCATACCCTTTTTATTAAAGCATTAAGGAGGACAAAATGGAAAACGTATATGACATTTTAAAGGAAAGAGGTTTTATAGAGGCCTGCACTCACGAGGATGAGGTAAGGGAGCTTTTGGGCAGGGAAAAGGTGACGTTTTACATTGGCTTTGACCCGACTGCGGACAGCTTAACGGCAGGTCATTTTTTAACGGTTATGGCAATGAGCCACATGCAGAGGGCGGGGCACAGACCAATCGCTCTTGTAGGCGGAGGCACGGGACGCATAGGCGACCCCACCGGCAAGGCGGATATGCGTAAAATGATGTCATTGGAGCAGATTAAGCACAACTGCGAATGCTTTAAAAAGCAGCTTTCAAAATTCATAGATTTTTCCGACGGAAAAGCGCTTATGGTGGACAATGCGGATTGGCTTGCAAATTTAAACTACATTGACTTTTTAAGAGAAATAGGCGTGCATTTTTCCGTAAACAGAATGTTGACTGCGGACTGCTACAAAACAAGAATGGAAAAGGGACTTACATTTTTGGAATTTAACTATATGCTTATGCAAAGCTACGACTTTTTGGAATTAAACCGCCGTTTTGACTGTAAAATGCAGCTTGGCGGCAGTGACCAATGGAGCAATATTATAGGCGGTGTTGAGCTTATTAGACGCGCTGACGGAAAAGACGCTTACGGACTTACATTTAAGCTGTTAACAAACAGTCAGGGCGTAAAAATGGGCAAAACCGTTGCGGGAGCTGTTTGGCTTGACCCTGCAAAAACATCTCCTTACGACTTTTATCAGTACTGGAGAAATGTAGATGATGCGGATGTTGAAAAGTGCTTGGGACTTTTAACATACCTGCCTATGGACGAGGTTCGCCGTTTGGGCGCTCTTGAGGGCGCTGAAATTAACAAGGCAAAAGAAGTGCTTGCATACGAGCTTACAAAAATTGTTCACGGTGAGGAAGAGGCGAAAAAG
>CAYMAA010000112.1:0-4485 GCA_964388305.1 uncultured Lachnospiraceae bacterium
TTTTATTGTAAATTATCATTTGTTTTATCAGAAATCCACATCTGTGCCGTAGTATGTGCAGGTGAGGAGCTTTTCCATTTCCGCAGGTGTTATTGGTCTGGGGTTGGAGCCTGTGCAGGCATCACCTACTGCAAGCTCGGCAATTTTGGAAACCTTTTGTTTAAATTCATCTTCATTTATACCAAAGTCTTTAAGTGTTTTTGGTATATTAAGTTTAACATTATATTCGTCAATTTTTGCACAAAGCTTATCCACACATTCACTGTCTGTTCCTTCAATGCCAACACTTCTTGCAATATCCGCATATCTGCTTTGCGCGCATTTTGCATTATACTTAATTACATAAGGAAGATATATTGCATTTGCGCAGCCGTGAGGAATATGACCTGTGGAGAATGCCGCGCCTGTTTTATGCGCCATGGAGTGGACTATGCCCAAAAGTGCGTTGGAAAATGCCATGCCTGCAAGGCACTGAGCGTAGTGCATTTGTTCTCTTGCATCGTTATCCCCATTATATGAATTCGGAAGATAATCGAACACCATATGAATTGCTTTAAGGGCAAGAGGGTCTGTAAATGGACTGTTAAGTGTGGAAACATAAGCCTCTATGGCATGGGTAAGAGCGTCCATACCCGTGTGCGCCGTAAGTTTTGGAGGCATTGTTAAAGCAAGGTCAGGGTCTACAATAGCAATATCCGGAGTTATGTTAAAATCCGCAAGGGGGTATTTTACACCTGTTGAATAATCCGTAATTACGGAAAATGCCGTAACCTCTGTTGCTGTTCCGGAGGTGGAAGGAATTGCAATAAATTTAGCCTTTGTTCTAAGCTTTGGAAAGCTGAAGGGAGTGATAAGCTCTTCAAATTCAGTGTTGGGATATTCGTAGAAAACCCACATTGCCTTTGCTGCGTCTATAGGTGAGCCGCCGCCCATTGATAAAATTATATCAGGCTCAAATTCTCTCATAAAGGCTGCGCCCTTCATAACGGTTTCCACCGATGGGTCAGGCTCTACACCCTCAAAAAGCTTTACTTCAATTCCTGCCGAGTTTAAGCAGCTTACAGCCTTATCCACAAAGCCAAAACGCTTCATAGAGCCGCCGCCCAAAACAATTACAGCCTTTTTGCCCTCAATGTTTTTAAGCTGTTCAATAGCGCCTTTGCCGTAATAAATATCTCTTGGTAAAGTAAATCTCATCATAGCTCTTGCCTCCTTATAAAAAATAATTGTGTTATTCTTTTAACAATATCATTATACCACAGACCGTTTATTTTTGCAAACGAATTTTTAAAGGATCAATAATTACTCAGTATTTTTTTAGTCGAATATTGTTTGATGATTTGGGTTATTGTGAGCCTTCAGGCACATTTCAATTTCATCTTTTGTTATTTTTCGCTCATCAAGGGGAGGGAGGCTTGATACGTCAAAAAAATCGCAGGCAAGGGTTTCTTCGTTGGGAACAAAGCTGCCTGAAATATAGGCGCATTCCACTATAAATTTTATATGACCGTAGGGGGATATGGGTTTATTGCGGCGGTTTCTGTCCACAACAGCCAAAAGTCTTTCCGTTTTAACACTCATGCCTGTTTCTTCAAGAACCTCTTTTACGGTGTTTGAGCCTACGGACTGATCCACATCGCACCAGCCGCCGGGCATTGACCAAAGACCGTTGTTTTCCTGCACAAGCAGAATTTTGCCGTTTTCAAAAACAGCCGCTCTTGTAGATACCTTTGGGGTTTGATAACCCGACTCATTACAGAACATATCCTTAACCTTTTCCGTGGAAATATCGGTTTTATACGCTAAAATTTCCGCCGCAATTTCACGAACACGCTGAAAGCGTTCCTTTTGAAAAACATTTTCGGAATAGGACAATCCGCATTGTGCCAAAAATTGCAGTTCTACCGCCCATTTGACCCAAATATTATTTTCCTGCATTACAAAATCCTCCTTATTGCATAAGCCAGCCGCTTAAATATTTATTTTTAATTCTTCCTTTTTGAACCTTACCCCAGCCTAAGGGGAATTTTTCCAAACAGATTAATGCCCAGCCGTCATTTGCGTTTGTTTCAAAGCTTTCGCCCTTTAAATAGCGTATTACGTTATAGTCATTCATATTAAAAGAAATTGAGTTTTTAACAGCCTTTGGTGTTAGGGTCATGGCAAATGCCTGACTTGGCTCAAAGCGGTTCTTTTTAAGCTCGCCCATATACAAACCGCTGCGTTGAACACGCAAGCCTTGCAGGCTGATACCCATTGGTATGTTAAAAAGACTTGTTCCATGAATTTCATAAGCGCCTTGGGGCGTGAAGTTAAGGTTTTTTTCACAAAATATATAAAAATCCTTTAAGAGCTTTGGGTTTGGAGAGGTTATTGTTTTTGGCATAATATAGGGGTTAGAGCCTTTTTTATGAAGAAGCGCCAAAAAATGACCTTCTCCCTGTACCTTGTGCGGAAAAAGCCTGCCGCATTTTTCAAGCTCGGGGTTTCCGTTGGGTATCCGGTCCGGTTTGCCCTTTGAAAAGCCTTTGGATTTATCCACCTCCATAAGCTCGAAGTTTGGGTTGTTTTCCAAAAATTCCTGTATAATTGCCTCGTTTTCTTCGGGAGCAAATGTGCAGGTGGAGTAGGATATTATACCGTCATCAGCAAGCATTTTTGCGGCATTTTTAATAATTTCCCTTTGCAGACCCACACACATTTCCGTTTTGTGAGTTCCCCAGCTTTTAATTGCGTCCGCATCTTTACGGAACATACCCTCTCCCGAGCATGGCGCATCAAGAATTATTTTTGAAAAGAATTGAGGGAATTTTTCCGCCAGCCTTTCGGGACTTTCATTGGCAACTATGGCATTCGGTATGCCGCTTAATTCTATATTTTTAACAAGAGCCTTACAGCGGCTTGCGCTTATATCGTTTGCTATAAGTATGCCATCTCCGCAAAGCTTGCAGGCGGCTTGAGTGCTTTTGCCGCCCGGGGCGGCGCAAATATCCAACACTCTGTCACCGGGGGTGATTGGCAGAAGAGCGGCGGCACACATAGCCGACGGCTCCTGTATGTAATAAAGCCCTGCATAATAGAGTGGACTTTTTGACGGACGCAGACTGCCGTTATAGTAAAAACCCTCGGCACACCAAGGAACGGGAGAAAGGGGGATATTAAGCATTTTTTGAAGCTCGCTGGGGGTTATTTTAAGTGTGTTTGCCCGTAAGCCGCAGTAACGGGGCTTTGACAGACTTTCTTCATACAACGGATATTCTTCCTCTAAAAGCCTTTTCATTTTTATTATATATTCTTCGGGAAGTTTCATTTTATACCTCTTTAGTATTAACCGATGTTTCCTTAAACCGGTGTTTTCAAAATTTGCCTTTAATCTATTATAGCACAGGTTTTTTTATTGTTCAATATTGTAATATGAGTTGAAATGTTATAAAATAATAACAGTATCGGGACTGCTTTTTGTAGGGAGGGTCAGACTTGAAAACGGTTATTGTAAACGGAAGCTACAACACAGACGGGCAATGCGACAGATTTATTGATATGTTTAATGAGGGTATTGGGGGAGAAGTTATAAATGTAAGAGATTATGCTTTTGCAGGGTGCAGGGATTGTAATTTTTGCAGGGAATTTGGAAAGTGCCGCATTGAGGACGGTATGGACAATATTTTTGAGAGGGTTATGAATGCGGACATATTGACAGTGGCATCTCCCATATATTTCGGGAGCTTGACGGGAGATTTATTAAATTTTTTCAGCAGATTTCAAAAGTATTATTTAGGCGGCGGTGTTATTAAAAATAAGAAAGGTATTGTGCTTTTAACCGGGGGAGGAAGCACGAGGGTATTTGACCTGCCGCTGCGGCAGGCTAAAATTATACTGAAATTTATGGGTGCGGAATTTGTTGGCTCGGCGGAATTTATGGGCGCGGATTTTATGGAAGCAGAGGAAAGTGTTTCTTCAATAAATGAGCTGAAGAAAATTAAGGAAAAGGTTTACGGCAAAGGAAAAATATAAGGGGTAATTTATATGTTTGATTTTAAAAAGGAGCTTAAAGAGCTGCCCGACAAGCCCGGGGTTTATATTATGAAGGATAAGAATGACGTTGTAATATACATCGGCAAGGCTAAAATACTTAAAAACAGGGTAAGGTCTTACTTTAGAAACGGTGAAAAAACCGTTAAGGTTAAAGCAATGGTGGAACACATTGCCTCATTTGAGTACATTGTTACCAACTCTGAGGTGGAGGCTCTTATTTTGGAAAACAATTTAATAAAAAAGTATTCTCCAAAATACAACATTATGCTCACGGACGACAAAACCTACCCTTATATTAAGCTGACGGTAAACGAGATGTTTCCCCGTGTATTTATGACAAGGCAAAAGGGCAGGGACAAGGCATTATATTTCGGCCCTTTTACAAGCTCTGCCATGGTTAAGGAAAATTTAGAGGTTATTAACGATGTGTGGAAGCTGAGAAAATGCAGA
>CAYMAA010000113.1:0-4377 GCA_964388305.1 uncultured Lachnospiraceae bacterium
CCTCGTATGCAGGGACGGTTTTGCCGTTGCCTTTAAGTTTACTTTCGCCCTCATCGTATGCGGCTTTCATCGCCGCTTTTATTTTGCTTACAGTTACGGTATCCGATTTGGGAATAATAAGGCTTACACTGTATTTAGGTGTGCTTCCGTTAATTGACTTTGGCTGCCATACATTTGCATAGCTCCATCTTGTGTCTTTGCCTGTTATAACTTTTGTTGGATTTGTAAAATTCTTTGACATAAATTAGTCCTCCTTAAAATCATCTTTTGCTGTAATTAGCTCTTGTCTTTTATCTGTTCTTGGTACTAATGTTGGCTTACCTTGCGGCTTTTCAACCAAAGCGCCTAAAATTTCCTCAAACTTCTTTTTGCCGAGCAACGACGTCATAGCCGTAACTCCGAGAAGTTTTTGCTCATAGGGGTTATATCCCGCTTCTTGAACGGCGGATACAACAGCTTCATCATCTGTGTATTTGCGGTTGCTTCTGCCCTCAACAAGTTTATAATCCTGCCAATGCTTACCACTTACAGCAGCTTGCAAAGCATACTCCTTAACATCATTTACCCAAGAAACAAGCTCGTCTGCCTTGCCAAGGATAACCTCAATTTCAGCATCTTCAAGCGTTGCCGGCATTTCAAAGTCATATTTGGCAAGCTCCAAGCTGCACTCGGCTCTTTTTCTGCAAACAGCCTTTGCCTTGCAGAATCTGCAATGCTCGCCTGCGCAAAACTCTCCTTCACCGTTAAAAGCAAGCTCCGCCGCAGGTCTTAATACTTCATCTGCCCACTTAATCAAATCGGCTTTTGTTATGCTGTATGTACTGACATTCTCCCGTCTTGGCTGATAAATTGTCATATTTATATTTTCAATATCATACAGACTGTCAAATAAGCCTAACGCACCAAGTGCGTAGCACATCATCTGTGGATTGTTTTCCGCTTCAACAAGTACACCCTTGCCGTATTTGAAATCAATGACGGTAAGCGTCTCATCGGCAATAATTACACAGTCGCCCGTACCGAAGCCTTCGGGAACATAGTCCGAAAAATCAAGCCTCTGCTCTATCAATATAAGCGGATCTGAGCAGGTTTCCTTTGATTTTTCGTATTGTTCGATAACATACCCGGCATAGCCTTCCGCACAGCTTTCCATTTCTTCGTTATAAAATGAAAATGATTTAACGGGGCTTTTGGTTTTTATGCCCAGAGCCTTTTTCAGCTTATACTCACAAAGGGAATGTGCCTCTGTGCCTTCCTGTGCATATCCGCTTGATGTGTCGGGGTAAGTTTCACACAATCTTGCGGACGGCGGACAGCTTATCCATCTTTTGCTTGCCGAAGCGGACAGTAGTGCGTGTTTATCAGCCATTTCCTATCGCCTCCGCATCTTTAAGCAAATCGGGGTAATGCTCTTCCGAAATTTCGGAAAGAACATTTGCACCGTACTTTGTAATAAGCGCTTTGACTTCTTCCCTGTAACCATTTCGGGATTTTTCAGCCAAAATTTTTCTCACATCAACGAGTGTTATTTTTGGCTTATCTTCCTCCGTTTTCGTTGGTAATGCTTCACCCTGCGGACTGCTGAACAGGTCTGCAAGTCCGGTCGAAATATCAGCCAGAGTTTCACCGCACCTGCGAAGCTCGTCTACAAGGACAGATAATTCTTTAACCTTTGCCATAACGCATCCCTCCTTTTTCGTTTTTTCTCTTTGCTGAGAACGTCAACCCTCTCAGCAAGCCTTTTTGTTGTTGCACTGATAGCTTCAAGAACCTCAGACAACTCCCTGTCTGCGTCGCTCTTTGTATCAGTCCTGCATTTTTGTGTCATAATGACTTCCTCCTGTTCCGAGAGACTTTTCTGCCCCTCTGTTATCAACTGGAGTTTATTAACTCGAATGTCCAAACTTTTTTATAAGTTTTTTAATTTTTTCCTAATTTTTTTCATTTGCAATGAAAAAGTTGATTTTTTCCTTCCCAGCTTCATAGCAATACTGCGGTCAGACAGTCCCTCGCTGAGCATTTCAAATATTTTTCGCCCGTCCGGGTCTAACTCTTCCAGCTTTACCAATAGTTCCTCAAGCAA
Organism: uncultured Lachnospiraceae bacterium; assembly: GCA_964388305.1. Taxonomy (GTDB): domain Bacteria; phylum Bacillota; class Clostridia; order Lachnospirales; family CAG-274; genus JAJQCI01. Next base: position 2,084 of record CAYMAA010000113.1, read on the forward strand.
AATACGGTCTGTTATAAGCTCTTCCATATCAAAATCAGATGAAATCATATCACTCAAACTTTTCTTGTCTTCACCGTATTCATAATCAAGCGAAATTACATCACCCGCAGCCTTATATTTGCAGCTGCAGCAGTCCCCATCGCACTCATACAATTTTCCTTTAGGACACATACATTGATTATGCTCCTGTGCTTTCTTTCTTGCTGCCCATATAGGTCTGTAGTATTCGTAATACACCTCATCCGTTACAGGTACAAAACACCTTTCGCTTTTCACATAGATTTTCTTTTGGTTATCCTTCATAGCTTCCTCGCTTTCCGTCCGATTAGCGAAAAAGCAAGGAAACAAAAAAGGCTGATGCATTAAGTACACCAACCTCTGTTGCCTGAAAAATTGCACAGTAAAGTAAGGGTACTCTGCTTGGATTTTTTAAAACTGATTTTTAATCCAATATGTATCCTTGCCCTTATAGCTAATCAGGCTAAGTATTTATTTTTATAATGTTATATTCTCTGTTTTTTTACAAAAACAGAAAAAAATGAGCCTAACATAACACTTAAAGTGATTATGTCAGGCTCGTATGTCGCATTCGCATCGTGCTCTGTACGCAATCTAAGGAAAAACTGAATAATTCAAATGTAAAAATAAATTTAGACGGAAGTCGGCAAAAAATTCAAGCGTAAGTGCTGTTAAAAAAGCCACAACTAAGCCGGTGAAGCTTTTTTAACAGTGTGAAGCGTTAAGAATTTTTTGTAAATTTATTTTTAGTAACATTTTTATCAGTGTTTTCCTAAAATATTTCCTTTATTCCGACTACTTTTTTGCAGCCACCGCACTTAATATAAAATAAATGAGTACCTGTTTCATTATCTACAATTTCAGCTTTAAATTTACAATTTGACACCTTATCAAAAAGTCTCCTTTTACAATTAGGACATTTAACTATACTAAGCATTATCGGCATACCTCCTTCATAAGTGAAATAAATTTCAGATTAATGTTGACAAACAACAAAAAATAGTGTATCATATAAATGAAATATTTTTCGGCTAATAACTATTATATTCGTTTTAGTTTCATTTGTCAATACATAAAACGAATTTTATTTCACTTATTGAATGAGTATGAATTTATTTTCGCCGCAGACTGCAGTCAGGAGGTATATTTATGAAGTTTGGTGAAAAACTAAGGAAATTGAGAAAAGAGTCGGGCTTAACACAAAAGGAGCTTGCGTCTAAGGTTGGCGTAACCGACCGTTCACTTCTCTCTTATGAAAACGGGGCGTCGTATCCGAGAAACAGAGATACATACAGAAAACTGGCGGATTTCTTTGATGTTGATATAAACTACCTGTTAACGGAAGATGAAAATTTTATTATTCAAGCAGCAGACAAATACGGCAGAAGAGGTGCGGTTCAGGCACAGGAGCTTGTTAATGAGCTTACGGGACTTTTTGCGGGCGGTGAGCTTGAGGAGGCTGATATGGACGCTCTCGCAAATGCCGTGCAGGAGGCATATTGGATTGCCAAAATCAATAACAAAAAATACACACCAAATAAATATAAAAACAACAAGTAAAAATTTCTGCTTGTGCCTATGTTATAATAAGGAATATCTTATACAAAAGGGGATTGATGCCTTTGAAAAATAGTATATCATACATCGTTGAACTTGCTGATAAGGTTGTCAGAAAATGCGGAACAAGGGATCCTTATAAAATAGCAAAGCAGCTTGGCATTCATATATTATACTGTCCTTTTAAAAAACAAAAGGGAGTATATAAGATAATAAAGAAAAACAGATTTATTTTTCTTAATGACAGTCTTGATGAAACAACCGAAAAAATAGTATTGTGGCACGAACTCGGACACGATGCTTTACATAAGAAACAAGCCGTCAGAGGTACTTTTCAAGAATTCAACATTTTTGATATGGGCAAGAACCGTATGGAATATGAAGCAAATATTTTTGCCGCACAGGTGGCACTTCCCGATGATGACATTCTTGAATATATTGAAATGGGTTATGATATAGCCCAAATTGCCACAGCTATGAATTCGGATATTAACCTTGTGGCATTGAAAACGGATACGCTTATTTCACAAGGCTACAGACTTAGAAAACAGGAGCATAAAAGTAATTTTTTGAAAGATTGACGGGAGATAAGGCTATGGGAGAAAGAGCATATGTAGCGATAGATTTGAAAAGCTTTTACGCATCGGTTGAATGTGTGGAACGCGGGCTTGACCCCTTAAACACAAATCTGGTTGTAGCCGATGAAAGCCGCACTGAAA
>CAYMAA010000114.1:0-4277 GCA_964388305.1 uncultured Lachnospiraceae bacterium
TTATAAACTCGTGAGCAAGTTTTGGGTTTTCCGCATCGGCAGGAATAACCATGGCGTCATACCATATATTTGTACCCTCCATAGGTACAAAATATCCCATATTCTCATTTTCCGAAAGAATATAAGCCGCATCTCCGCTGTAAACTATTGCCAAATCCTTGTTTCCGGCTTTCATATTGTCTATAACCTCATCGGTTACATAAGCAGGCTCCATTGTGGAATTAAGCTCCATAAGCCAGTCGTTTGCCGCTTGAATTTCATCTAAATTGTCCGTATTCATGGAATAACCCAAGGCTTTAAGAGCAACCATAAAGGCGTCTCTTTGAGAATCGTAAATATAAACTCTTCCCTTATAGTCCGTGTTTTTAAGTATGTTCCATCCCTGCTCCTCCAAAAGCTCCCTCGGTACATTGCTTTTGTTGTAAACAATACCCACATTGCCGTAAAAATACGGCACGGAATAGTCCATATTTTCATCATAATCCTTGTTTTTAACGTCCTCGGCAAGCAGCTCCAAATTTGGCAGCTTGCTTTTATCAAGCTTTTGAAGAGCGTTTTCCTTAATCAAGCGCTCAATCATATAGTCCGACGGAATAAGCACATCGTAGCTTTCTCCCGATTGAAGCTTTGTATACATTGTTTCGTTGGAGTCGAATGTTTCGTATACAATTTTAACACCGTATTCATCTTCAAAATTTTCTATTATATGCTCCCCTATATATTCCCCCGTGTTATAAATTTTAAGCGTAGGCCCGCTTTTATATGCGGAAAGAGGTATTATAACGGCTATCGCCGCCGCAGCAACGGCTATCGCCGCCTTAATTCCTCGCTTTGCCCTTTTGCTTTTAACCGCAGGCAATATGTTTGCAATTATAAGTCCTATTGTAATTATAACAATAATAACCGTGGAAAGGGCATTAATTGACGGGTTTATACGCTTGCTCATTGTATATACCAAAATGGATATATTATTAACTCCGTTGCCTGTTACAAAGTAAGAAATTATAAAATCATCAAATGACATTGTAAAGGCTATAAGAGCGCCCGATATTATCCCCGGCATAATTTGAGGCACAATCACCTTTATAAGCGCCTGAAAGGGTGTGCATCCCAAATCCATTGCGGCGTCTGCCAAATTTGGGTCAAGCGTTCTTATTTTTGGCATAATACTCAGTATAACAAAGGGTATGCAAAACATTATGTGCGCCAGCAAAAGTGTGGCAAGTCCCTTTTTTATCGCAAGGGTGCTGAAAAACATTAATAAACCTATTGCCGTAACAATATCGGGGTTTAATATAGGCAAACTGTTTATCTGCTCAACCGCCGTTCTTAAAACCCTTCTGCAGCCGGAAAGCCCTATGGCTGTTATTGTGCCTGCTATTGTGGAAACCGCCGTGGCAATTACCGCAACAAGAAACGTATAAAATATTGCGTTTATCATAGATGAGTCGTTAAGCATTTTTTGATACCATCTGAGAGAAAAGCCCCCAAAAACGCTTAAAGACTTGGAATTGTTAAATGAAAACACAATGGTGTATATTATAGGAAAGTAAAAGAACAGCAGCAAAACGGCTATGTAAATTTTACCCAAAATGCCTGTTTTTTTGTTTTCGTTCATATTATACACCTCCCTTTGCTTCGGGAGTTCTGTCCGCTTTTTTTGTAAGCCACATAAGCAGTATCATAACAATTGCCATAAGCATGGAAATCGCCGAGCCAAAGTTCCAGTTTCCTGCGGTTAAAAACTTATCCTCAATAACATTTCCTATAAGCACATACTGCCCTCCGCCCAAAAGCTTCGGTATGAAAAAGCTGGATACGGCAGGCAAAAATACAAGAGTTATTCCGCTTATAATACCCGGCAGTGAAAGCGGCAGGGTTATTCTCAAAAAGGACTGCGCCTTGTTTGCGCCCAAATCCTCTGCGGCTTCAAGATAGCTTTTATCCATTTTGGTAAGGGAGGTGTATATTTGTATTATCATAAAGGGTATAAAATTGTACACCATTCCAAATATAACTGCAAAATCCGTATGAATAAGCTTTATGGGGGAAAACCCCAAAGCCTGCAAAATTGTGTTTACAAGTCCGTTATCCTGCAATATACCCAGCCATGCGTATGTTCGTACAAGCATATTAATCCATGTGGGTATTGTTATAAGCAAAACCATTGTCATTTTGTTTCGCTCACCTGCCATATTTGCGGTTATGTAAGCAATGGGATAGCCTATTATAATGCAAAGAACGGTTGTAATAACGGCAATATAAACAGAGCGTTTAAAAACATTAAAATATATGGCGTCCGCAAAAAACTCCTTAAAGTTATCCAAAGTAAACTTAAATGTCATAACGCTGTTTCCCTTAACGGTAAAGGCATATAATGCTATCATTATCATGGGAATAACTATAAATATGCATGCCCATATAAGGTAGGGGTAAACCATGGATTTAAAATTTTTCATATTTTATACCCCCTTGCGCATTATGTGAATATCGTCCGGGTCAAAATTTAGGGAAACCTCATCTCCCGGTTTAAATTCCTTTGTTGTGGAAATTTTAAAATCATAGCCCGTTGTGCGGAAGGTTACATCATACACACCTGTTTCTATGCTTTTGGGGTCAAAATTGTATGCAACCTCCGTAATCTCCACGGGGGTGTTGCCCTCCAGCAGCCATGCGGAGGCATTTGCCCAGGTTTTAAGGTCTGTTTCCAAAGCAATGCTCTCCTGTATTTCGTCTATGTTTTTGAAAAAATTAACGGCAAAAATTTCCTCTCCGTATTTTTCGCTTACAACCTTGTTTACCTCCGCAACGATCATATTTACGGTAATGCTTGTGCCTGCAGGGGTGTAAAAGGTTACGGGGTATGTTCCGTTTTCGGGCAAAATTTCGTACTCAACCTTGTTTATGGATATAAGCTCCTCCGTATCGGGGTTCCATGCCTGAGCGTCCGCGCGGGCAATAATATCCGCCTTCGTAAGGCTCTCCACGTCCTCAATATCCAAATAGAAATCGTTGGCGCTCATTTTTTCATAGTTCTTTTCGTTAAAAACGGGTTTTTCGTCGGAAACGTGCATCTTTACGGTAATTTCCGTACCTCTTCTCACCTCTGCCACAATCTCGTAGGAAACCCCTTTAAACACTGCGGTCTTTACAACACCGTTAAACCGTCCCCTGTTCTTTTCGTCAATGTCTATGTCCTCGGGTCTTATAACAACGTCTACCTTTTCGTTCTCTTCAAAGCCGCTGTCCACACAATCGTAAACTCTGTCCCCGAAGGAAACCAGCCTGTCACGCAGCATAACACCGTCTATTATGTTGCTTTCTCCTATAAAGTTCGCCACAAATCTGTTTTTAGGCTCGTTATAAACCTGAGTCGGTGTGCCTATTTGCTGAATTTCACCATTGTTCATAACCACAATTTTGTCGGAAAGAGTTAAAGCCTCCTCCTGGTCGTGAGTTACAAATATAAATGTAATGCCTACCTCCTGTTGTATTTTTTTAAGCTCGTGCTGCATTTCCTTGCGGAGTTTAAGGTCTAACGCTCCCAAAGGCTCATCTAAAAGCAGTACCTTCGGCTCGTTTACAAGCGCCCTTGCAATAGCCACACGCTGCTGCTGCCCTCCGCTCATTTCGTTTATGCTGCGCTTTGAAAAGCCTTCAAGTCCAACCAGCTTAAGCATACGCATAACCTTTTGCTCAATAATATCCTTCGGCTCTTTTTTTATTTTCAAGCCAAAGGCTATGTTGTCATATACATTCATGTGGGGAAAAAGAGCATATTTTTGAAAAACCGTGTTAATCTCCCTTTTGTATGGCGGCAGCTTGCTTATTTCAGCATCATCAAAATAAACCTCTCCCTCGCTTTGAGAAAGAAAACCGCCTATTATGCGGAGAATTGTGGTTTTTCCGCAGCCGCTCGGCCCTAACAGGGTAACAAACTCGTTTTCATAAATATCAAGATTAATACCCTTTAACACAACCTGACCGTCAAAGTCCTTTACGAGATTTTTTAAACAGATTAGTTTACGCATTTTAACCTCCTTATTTGCATAAAGCCCGATTCAAGGTTATTCGTACTCCGCCGCCGCTATGTACACATAACCAAGTACTCCCTTCGCCTATAGATGCGGTGGACTTCCTTGCTTGGTTAAATATATTAACGGAGAAATACCTCCGCAGATGCAGTTGGTTAATTATACTATTTTTCTGCCCGTAAATCAATATATTTGCCAAAAATAATAAAAAAATTCTTTAAAGCAAAGCTTTAAGTCAAATAA
>CAYMAA010000115.1:0-4205 GCA_964388305.1 uncultured Lachnospiraceae bacterium
TCACACTCTTACTTTTCCACCCCTGACATAAAAACGACATTCTCCACGTGAGGGGTTTGGGGGAACATATCTACGCAGGTGAGGTGGGTGGGGGTGTAGTTATGGGATTTTAGGAGGGGGAGGTCGCGGGCGAGGGAGGCGGGTTTACAGGAGATATAGATCATTTTGGGCGGGTGGAAGTTTTGGCAGATTTTTTGGAGGGCTTTAGGGTTAAGACCCTCACGGGGAGGGTCGAGTATTATGAGGTCGGGAGAGGCCGAAAGGGAGTCTATGCCTTTCAGAACGTCTGCGGCTATGAAGGTACAGTTGGAAATGTTATTAAGGGCGGCATTTGCCTTAGCGGCTTCTACTGCTTCTTCAACAATTTCCATACCCACAACCTTTTGGGCGGTTTTACTCATTAGCTGCGCTATTGTGCCTGTGCCGCAGTAAAGGTCGAAAACGGTTTTTACATTTTCATCGGCGCCTGCCATATTTTGCACTGTTTTATACAAAACCTCGGCGCCTGCGGAGTTAGTTTGAAAAAATGAAAACAGGGAAATTTTAAACGTAAGTCCCAAAAGTTTTTCATAAAAATAATCTCTGCCGAAAAGGATTTCCGTTTTATCAGCTTTAATTACATCCGCAACGCTATCGTTAATTATATGTATTACTCCCACAATATTTCCATCGAGATTAAGGCTTAAAAGCTCATTTTTATACTCGGTCAGGTCTGCGGAAAGGGCAGAGGTTGTAACAATGGCGGCAATAATTTCCCCCGTAAAGTGAGATTTACGCACCAAAAGATGACGAAGGCTGCCCTCATGACGTGTTTTATGATAGAACCTTTCGCCGGTATTTTTAAAATAGTTTAATGTGGCGGAAAGTATTTTTGTAACGTCCTCATGAACGATTTTACAGCAGGAGGCATCTGCCACCTCATAATAGCTGTTTCTTTTTCTCATACCCAAAGCAAGACTGCTGTTTATGCCCGTATCCCCAAAGGAAAACTCCATTTTATTTCTGTATCCGTAAATTTCGGGACTTGGCAGTATGCCTCCAAACTCAAAGCCTGTAACACCTGCGTCGGAAAGCAGTTTAAGCACTGTATTCTTTTTAAGCTCAAGCTGCTTTTCGTAGGGCATTGTTCTTAAAAGGCAGCCTCCGCATACACCGAAAGAGGGGCAGTCCGAGGGCTGCTCATAATCCGCTTTTTGTATAACGTCAAAGCTGTTGGATTGGTATTTGCCTTTCTTTTTGTAAAGACTGCACCTTACCCTTTGCCCCGGCAGCGCATTGGCAACCTCAGCCTTTAAGCCGTTATAAACCGCAGTGCCTTTATTGGGAAATGAAAACCCCTCTATTTTTATTTCAGCATTATCTATTCTTTTAGCCATTTTTTCCTCCTGCTTTGCCCTTTTTTGTTTTTTGTTTTGGCATGGGCAGCTCATCATAAATTGCATTAAACAGTCCTGTCAAGTAATCCTTATTATCAATTTCTTCAACAAAAAGCATTTCCTTCGCACCCTTATAGGGCAGTTGATAAACAGGCTTTTCCATATACTCCACGGCGGAGCTTACAGGCTTAATAAGCAGGCGGTTATCATAAATTCCTCCTGCAATTCTGCCTTTATAATATATTATGTACTCTCCCATCATTGCTCTGTAGGTTATACCCTCCAAGTCGGATAACATATCCAAAATATATTCCAAAAAACTTTTATCACTTGCCATAAATACTCCCTTTCAAATTATACACCATACCATTTTGGTATTAATCTTTCAAAATTATCATAATCATAAAATGCCTTTAGAGCTTTTTCTTTCATTTTCTTAACTTCATCTTTGCCAAAGTCTGCCGCCCATTTTATGCTGTATAATGCTGTGTGGGCAATATATACCGCAAGTGCCCTCCAAAATTCGTTGGGAACATTTTCGTTAAAATAAGCCAAAATCTGACCTGTTGCATACAAAGGGCTTAAATTTGCTCCAAAATGCTGAAGTTTATAAAAGTCCTCATAGGGATCTCCGGCAAAACGACTTCTGTTAAAGTCTATTACTGCAATTTCTCCATCGGGAGTGTAAATAAGGTTTCCGGGATGAAAATCTCCATGGCAAAGGTTTTTTCTTTGGCTGTTTAACACGTTAATATTTTTGTTTATAAAATCAATAACAGGCTTATCATTACACAGCCTTTCGTTACAGCTTTCATACGCCCTTAGCTGTTTCAGCTTTTTTTCAACAATGTTTCCCGCAAAAAACTTTTTTGTGGGTACAGAATGTATTTTTTTAAGAATAATACCTGCCTCTTTGCCAAGTCTGAATTGCTTTTCATTATCAAAATCGGGTAAAATCTTTTCCAAGTTCTCGCCCTCAACCCAGCTTAGCAAAATATATACGTTTTTTCCGCCGCCGCAAATTCCAAAATCCAACGGTTCGGACATTTTTATGCCCGATTTTTGTATAAGCCTTGTTTTTTCAAATTCTCTCTGCTTATTTTCAAAGTTTTCAATGCAATTAATCCTTAAAACCATTTTATCTGTTTTAGTTGTTACAAAATACTTTTTATCATGGGACCAACCCTTTTGGATAGGCTCAACATTCAGCCACCTTTCCGACCCCGTAATGTCTTTCCACATAACTGTCACCTCTTAAAGTCCTAAAATATCCAAACGCTTTAATATACCATCAATATCAATATCCATGTGAGTAAGATAAATTCGGCATATCTGTTCCGCAAGCTCTTTTTCTATTCCGTTTTTTGCCGCAATTTCTTCAACAGCTTTTCCGGCATTAATTTCATTAACAATTTTGTTTACAAGCTTATCCATATTTTTTGTTTTGGTATTCTTATTTGTATTTGAACATATAATTTCAATTTTTTCAACGGAGAAATTATGCAGCTCCGTATTTAGAGTTAAAACACAAAATGTTAATGGAAGATTAAATCTTTTTACTCCACAGCTGCCGGGGTTTAAAAACGTGGTTTTGCCCTGCCGCATTAGTGTATATTTGTGAGAATGCCCGAAAATAACAAAATCGGCATCCAAAACATTGGGAGGAAAATCCTTTTTATTATGCACCATAAAAAACTTAAAGCCGTAAAGTTCAACCCACAAATGCTTTGGCAGATAATTTTCGGCATTACTTTGCAAATCCTTTACCCACTTTTCGTCAGCATTTCCTTTTACGGCAAAAAGTTTATCATATTCCAAAAGACTGTTGTAGGCTTTGCCGTTTCCAATATCCCCTGCGTGAAAAATATACTCACATTCTTTCAGTTTTTCGCAAACCTCGGGTCTTAAACGTCCGTGAGTATCCGATATAACTGCTATTTTGTGTTCTTCCATAATAATCACCTATTCGCCGTAATCGGAAACAATGTACCCGGGCATTTTTGCCTTTTTATCCAACACCCATTCTTCGCCGTTGTGCTTGTAACAAAATGTCCCCTTATTATCGGATTGCACCCAGATATTGTATGTGTCATTTTCCCAGCAAATTCCCCAAAAATTAACTGCCTTTGCAGGTGAAAATTCCGCCTCAGGCTCATCAGTATCGGAGTTATAAACCGTAATAATAATTTTTTTGTTATATTCAGACTGTATTGCGTAGTATTTGTTGTCAAAGCTGTATGTAGTGTCCATCATAAAAGACCCGTAGCTGCCGGATTTAATAAGCCTTGTGTTTTTATTAATACAGCCGCACAATAAACAGACAAAAATCAACAATATTAAATTAATCGGCGCTTCCTTAACCCTTTTCATTTTAAAAGTCGCTCCTTTTTAAGCTGTTTACGGCTGATATATTTTTACTGCTTTAACTGCGCTATTGTCTGTTCCAAAACGTCAAAGTAGTTTGCAAATGTTTTTTTGCAGCAAAGCGGATTTTTTATAACTATTCCGTCGGCTCTCAAACCGGTTACGGCAAATGCCATGGCAACTCTGTGATCCTCATAGGTTTCAATTTCTCCGGACTTTGGACTGCCGGGATAAATTATAACTCCGTCCCCGGTTTCCTCTGCCTTAATCCCTATTTGGGAAAGGTTTTTTACAATGGCATTTATTCTGTCGCACTCCTGACCTCTTATGTGAGAAATACCCCTTATTCTGACAGGACCTTCCGCATAAGGAGCAATGGCGGCAAGGGTAAGCGCCTGATCCGAAAAGCCGCTCATATCCACGTCAACACCTTTAAGCCTGCCGTTTTTCGGCCCCGTTACGCTT
>CAYMAA010000116.1:0-4130 GCA_964388305.1 uncultured Lachnospiraceae bacterium
GGAGAATGGAGGTTTTAATATGGCTGAGGTTGGCAAAGTATATAAGGTGGACGGAGATTTTGTGGAGCTTGTTTTAAAAAGGAGAGAAGCCTGCGGCAAATGCAGAGCCTGTTCTGCGGGACTTACTGAAAAGGAAATGAATATGAGAGCAAAAAATGCCTGCGGCGCAAAGGTTGGAGATAATGTGGAGGTTTACATTGCTCAGGAAAACTTTTTAACCGCTGTCGCAATTATGTACGGCATACCCTTTGTATTTTTTATGATAGGAATTATTGGGGGTTATTATGGAGCAGGCTTTTTGGGACTTGGCAATGAGGCGCTGTTTTCTATTGGCGCTGCTGTTATACTTACCGCAATATCCTATATTATAATTCACCTTAACGAAGGTAAATGGAGCAATGGCAGATTTTTGCCGATAGCATCAAAAATTGCCGATGAAAATCCAAAAGAAGAATAAAAACGCAAAACCGCCCGTAACGGCGGTTTTGCTGATTTTCTGCTTTTGCCCTGCCACATTATGTAAAAAATCTGCTCATATCAACTCCCTCATGGGTAAGGAGCTTGATTTTTTTGTCAATTCCTCCGGCATAGCCTGTTAAGCTGCCGTTTGTTCCAACCACTCTATGGCATGGTATTATAATGGAAATAGGGTTATGACCGACAGCTCCTCCTGCCGCCTGAGCAGACATTTTGCCTTTCCCCAATCTTTTTGCACACTCCCTTGCAACAGCGCCGTAGGTGGCGGTTTCGCCGTAGGGTATTTCCTTTAATATCTGCCATATACATTTTCTGAAATCACTGCCACGAGGTGAAAGAGGTAAATATTCGGGCGAGGGACGTTTACCCTCAAAATAAGCGTCAAGCCAATGTATTCCTTCTTTTAAAAGGGGAGTTTCTTCAAAAACAATATCCTTTGGCATTATATTATCCATATATTTCTGCCCGACAAAACATAAGCCGATTATATGGCTTTGGGAAGCTGCTAAAATAATATTGCTTACAGGTGATTTATATTTTACCGCAAAGTACATTATATCCCCTTATTTTACCATTAAAATTCTGTCATTATCAAACTGTTTTCCTGCGTTTTCTTTAAATTTTTCCACAAGGTCGTTTACGGTAAGGCGGCTGCGTTCCTCTCCCTCAATATCCAGTATAATACTGCCGTCATCCATCATAAGGGTGCGGTTGCCGACGTCTAATGCCTGCTGCATATTGTGAGTTACCATAAGGCAGGTTATTTTTCTATCAGCCACAATGCTTTTTGTAAGCTCCAAAACCTTTTCCGCAGTTGCAGGGTCTAAAGCGGCAGTGTGTTCATCCAGCAAAAGGAGCTTGGGAGTAACCATTGTTGCCATAAGCAGTGTAAGCGCCTGACGCTGACCTCCCGAGAGCAAGCCGACAGGCTGTTTCATTCTGTTTTCAAGTCCCATTCCCAAAAGGGAAAGCTGTTCTTTAAAATTTTGCTTATCCTTATTGCTTATTCTGCTGAAAAACTGCACCGGAGATGTTGACGCCCTAAGATACGCAAGAGCCATATTTTCTTCTATTGTCATGTGTGGAGCGGTACCCTTTAAAGGGTCTTGAAAAAGATGCCCTACGTCCTTACTGCGAAGATGCCTTTTTTTATATGTAATATCCTCGCCGTCTAATATTATTCTGCCCTCATCTACATAAAACTGACCCGTAATTGCATTAAACATTGTGGATTTGCCGGCGCCGTTGCTGCCAACTATTGTAGCAAAATCACCCTTTTTCAAATTAAGAGAAAAATTTTTAAGAGCGGTTTTTTCGTTTACAGTGCCGGGGTTAAATGTTTTGCTTATGTTTTGAATTTTAAGCATAAATTTTTGCCTCCCTTTTTTTGGAGTAAATTTTCACTTGCTTTTATGTTCTTGAATAATGTAATTTATTAGTTGCCTGCATAAACGATTGCGTCAAAAAAGCCTACTGCGCCCCAACCGCAAGCATAAGAGTTAAAGTAACATTCTTTTTCATAATTATCCTCCTAAAATGTTTGATTTGTTTTTATTTTGTATAAATTATAGCATAATTATAATATTAAGTCAAATTATTATAAAAAATACCAATTAATGTGATTTGTAGAAGGATATTTTTTGTTTAAGATAGGGGAATGAAATTGCCACGGTAACAATTAATGCGGAAACCAATTTTAAACACTCTGCGGGAACGTGAAGCCGCATAGCGATGGCAACAATAAATCTGTACAGACAGCTGCCTAAAATCACCCCCACAATACGCTTAAACAAACTGCCTTTGCTAATAAGTGTTTCTCCTATTATAAGGCTTGCAAGAGCAATTGTTACCATACCCGTACCGATGTTAATATCGCAGGATTTTTGATACTGCGTAATTAACGCTCCCGAAAGAGCCGTCATTGCATTGGCTATACATAAGCCGACAGTAATTGTAAAAGCGGAGTTAATGCTTGACGCCTGCACCATATCGGGGTTATCTCCCGTTGCTCTTATGGACATACCCAGTCTTGTGCCTAAAAAGACCGCAAGTACAATACCTATAACAATTATAAACCCTGCTGAAACAATAAGCTTGTACCAACTGCCTCCAAAAAAATCTTTGGCTATTGTAAAAACAGTTTCACAACTGAATATATTGGCTATGGAGCTAAAACCCATTACCGCAATATTTATTGTGTAAAGCCCCGTATTTACAATAATACCTGCCAAAATAGACTCTACTCCCATTTGTGTTTGCAAAAACGCTGTAACAAAGCCGGAGCATATACCCGCAAGCATTGCGGCGGCAAATGCCGCCAAAGGATGCCCGGAAAGAGTTACCATGGCACATACCGCACAGCCAAGCGTAAAACAGCCGTCCGTGGAAAGATCCGCAATATTAAGCAATGAAAAGGAAACAAACAGCGCCAAAGCCACAAGACCGTAAATGCACCCAAGCTCCAAGGCGCTTTGCAAAATAGATAATGTAAAAACAGATGTCATAAGCTTCCCCCTAAAAAATAAGGGGCGAAAAGTGCCCCTTGTTATTTATTATTCAAATTCTTCTGCCGTAACGGTTTCCACAACCTTTGCGCAAAGGTCGGAAAACATACTGTAATCCAAGCCTATTGCCTCGGCGGTTTCGGTATTTACGGTCGCAATGCCGTTATCCAGCGTTTGCACGGGGGTGGTAGCAGGATCCGCGCCGTTTACCAAAATATCCACAGCCATATCTGCCGTTGCCTTGCCAAGCTCGGAGTAGTTTACACCGTAGCCGCAAAATGCGCCGTTAAGCGCAAAGGAGTCTGCGCCTGCATAGTGAGGTATGCCCGCATCTATAAATTTTTCGTAAATACTAAGCTCTGCCGTCATAATTGAGTTATCCGTAGGGGTGAAAACAGCTTCTACCCCGGCTGCAACAAGAGCGTCTGCCGCAGGCATAATTTCATCGTTTTTTGTGCCAGTTTTTTCTACATATTCAATGCCCTTTTCATCACAATATGCTTTTGCCTCTTCAATGGGTGTTTTTGAAGAATCCTGACTTTTATCGTATAAAAGACCTATTTTTTTAATGTCTGGGTTTGCCGCTGTAATAAGGTCAAAAATTGCTTTTGTGTTAAGCGCGTCCGATGTGCCGGTAATGTTTGCACCGGGGTTTTCCATACTATCCACAAGCTTTGCTCCGACAGGGTCGCTGACTGCGGAAAAAACCACGGGTATAGGGTCATTCTCGGTTGCGGACTGCATTATTGCTGCGGCAGGTGTTGCGATTGGTATAATTAAGTCAACATCGTCCGCAATAAGTGTTGCGGCAATTTGGTTTAATGTAGTGGAGTCTGCCTGACCGTTATGTGTGTAGTTTGCATAATCAAAAGTTACACCAAGCTCTTCTCCCTTTGCCGTAAGCTCTTCTCCTATTGCGTCTTTAATTTGATTTAATGAAGCATCATCCACATACTGAACAATTCCTACCTTGTAGGTTGTTCCGCTTGAGGCTGTGCCTGAAGAGTTTTCTCCGCCGCAGCCTGTAAAAGCTGCCGCCATAAATAGTGATAATAAAACTGCCAATGTTCTTTTCATATAAATTCCTCCAAATGTATAAATATATAATTTTGTTTTATTATAACACCGTTTGACTAATAAATCAATGGT
>CAYMAA010000117.1:0-4100 GCA_964388305.1 uncultured Lachnospiraceae bacterium
GGATTGGAGGGGTGTTATTGGGGATAACGTGGGTGTTTAGGTCATGAGAGAGGGTGTTATTGGGGGTAGTGTGGGTATTGGGGTCACGGGCGAGGGTGTTATTGGGGGCAGTGTGGACATTGGGGTCACGGGCGAGGGTGTTATTGGGGTTGGAGATATAGGCGAGGGCGTCGTTGGGGTTAGTGAGGTAGTTTAGGTCACGGGCGAGGGTGGAGGGGTTACAGGAGATATAGATAATTTGGGAGGGAGCCATTTGGAGGAGGGTGGAGAGGAGGCGGGGGTCGCAGCCTTTACGGGGAGGATCCAAAACGGCTATGGTTGGAGTGATGCCTTGGGCGAGGAGTTTTGGGCAGACTTCTTCCGCAGCGCCTGAAATGAAGGTGGTGTTTGAGATATTGTTAAGGGCGGCGTTATGGTTAGCGTCTTGGATTGCCTGAGGGACAATTTCTATGCCATAAACGTGTTTGGCTTTTTGCGCAAGGAAGAGGGAGATTGTGCCAATGCCGCAGCATATATCGAAAACGATTTCATTTCCCGTAAGGTTTGCCAGAGAAAGGGCGGTTTTATAGAGCTTTTCCGTTTGTACGGGATTAACCTGAAAAAATGACAAGGGGGATATTTTAAATTTAAGGCTGCCGATGCAGTCCTCAATATAGCCTTTGCCGAAAAGGGTTACATTTTTATTACCCGGAATAACATTTGTTTTTTGTGTATTTATATTAAGAAGGGCGGTAGTAACCGTGTTTGTATTTTTAAGTATTGCCGTCAGTTCTTTTTTATGAGGGATTGAAGCGCCGTTTATTACCAAGCATACCATAATTTGCCCGGTTTTATTGCCTGTACGGATTACGATATGGCGAACCAGGCCTGTATGGGTTTGCTCATTATATGCCTGAATTTTATATTTATCCATAAAATCTGTTATAAGCTTAAGAATAGGGGCATCGGTTGGGGAGCTTATAAGGCACTGAGAAAGGGGAATGACATTATGGCTATGGGGAGCATAAAAGCCAACAACCGTTTTTCCGTTTTGTGTACTTACGGGGTACTGACCCTTATTGCGATAATTTTGGGGGTTTTCCATGCCTATTGCGGGGTTTACGGCAAGGCTTTGAGGAAAGCCGCCTATACGGGTCAGGCTGTTTTTAACCGTATTTTGCTTAAAATCAAGCTGAGCGTTATAAGAAATATGCTGCAAGGAACAGCCGCCGCACCTTGGAAAATTGGGGCAGGGGGGTTGTGTACGCATAGGGGAGGGGGTTAAAATTTTTTCCGCTTTGCCGTAGCCATAGCTTTTTTTAAGCTTAAGAACACGCATTTCAATTTCGTCCCCGGGAACAGTATTAGGCACAAAAAAGGCAAAGTTTTGGGCTTTGCCTACACCTGTTCCGTCAACGGAAAGGTCGGTTATTTTTATATTTACAATATCGTTTTTTTTGAACATATTTTCACCTGACATAAATCTGATTTACAGCTCGGAGCGGCGGATATTTCTGCCTAAAATATGGTTATAGCCTATCCACGGGCCCTTATTTTTTTCTTTATCGCACATTTCAATAAACATATTTGCCTTTGCGTCTGTATTATCCGCACAATAGAGCAAAAATGCCTCTAAGGTACTGGGGAGCTTGGGAGAGCCGAACTCAAACTCGCCGTGGTGAGAAACTATGCAATGCTTTAAAAGAAGCTCGGCTTCCCGTGGGAAGTCCTTAATTTTGGCGGCTTCGGTTGTTATCATTTCGGCGCCCATAACTATATGGCCCAAAAGCTGACCGAGATCAGTATAATCGTTATCGGGAAAGCCGGAAAGCTCATATATTTTACAAACATCATGGAGCATTGCGGCGGTTACAAGCAAATCTCTGTTTACATAGCCTTTATAGTGATTTGCCAAATTAATACAAAGCTTTGTTACGGAAAGGGTATGCTCCAACAGACCGCCCATATATGAATGGTGCATTGATTTTGCGGCGGAATGAACACGAAACTCCTGAGAAAGGGAAGTGTTTTTAACAAAAACATTTTGGAGCAGCTCTTTAAAATAAGGAACGGAAACCGTATCTATTATTGAGAGAAACTCACTGAAAAGTTCGTCCAAATCGTAATTGGAAGAGGGTATGAAGTCGGAGGGGTTATACTCCCCGGGGCGGGATCTGCGCAGGCGGCGGATATTTAACTGAAGGTCGCCGTTAAAGGAGGTTACAAAAGCCTCCACCTTAATAAACTCGCCCTCCTCAAAGTCGCCGATAAGGCTGTTTATATCCCAAATTTTAGCGTCTACCGTGCCTGTTTTATCGTAAAGGCGGAGAGATATGTAATTTTTGCCTGCCTTTGACTTTTGTTGTTTTTTCATTTTACAAAGATAATGCTCTGTTATATTTTCGCCTTCTCTTAATTCTTCTATATATTTCATTTTATACTACCTCCTGTTCTTATGTATATAAGTATAGCAGATAATTTATAAAAAATCCATAAAAAAATCATCTTTACATACAAATGATGTAAAGATGATTTTGTGGAATTTAATTTAAAATTCTTTTAGCGCCTACATAGTTGCTTGTGGAATAGTCATCGTTCAGGCTTGCTGTAATAACGCCTGTTGAATATGTACTTGCGTGGATATAGGTGCCGTTGCCAAGGTACATACCAACGTGAGAAATATTTGTATTTCCGCCTGTATTAAAGAACAGAAGATCTCCTGCCTGAAGGTCGGCTTTATCTATATAAGTGCCTTGTGTATACTGGCTTGCGGACTGACGTTGGAGTGTTATGCCAAAGTGCTTATAAACACAATATACAAAACCTGAGCAGTCCACGCCGGTTGAAAGATCCGTTCCGCCGTAAACATAGGGGGTGCCTACAAAGTTAAGCGCATATTCGGCAATTTCCGCCGCATTACCCGTAAGGGAGCTTTTATCGAAAACCACCTTGCCGGAGTTTTCCGGCTTAGCGCCATGTTTGATTGAGGCAAACTCTGATGATATGTAACCCTCGTTATTATAATCATCGGAAACATAAAGCCAGCCGTTGCCCTCTTCAATAACGGAAACAGCATAGCCGTTATTTAAAACGGTTATTATATTACTGTTTTTGTCGGTAGTTGAAGGCAATGAACGAAGCCTTAAACCGCCCTGAGAATTTATTATTGCGTATGTATCCGTATCCGCAGGCTTGAAGCTGTTAAGGATTTCTTCTACGGATAAGCCGTTATCCTCCTGTTTATTTTCCGCCGTATTTGCGCCTGTAATGGCATTTACGGAAGGCTGAACCGGTACTGCCTGAGCCTGAGCGTTGGATTTTTCAGTCGTGTTAGCCTCAGACTGAACGAGATAAAGATAACTGCCGCCCAAATAATCCTTTGAAATGTAAGCCGACTGACCGTTATAGTTTACCTTGTACCAGTATCCGTCCGCCGATTTGCCTGTTACGGTGACTTTATCACCAACATTAACCTGACCTACAACCTGAGCGCTTGTAGAGGGGCCGCTGCGTACGTTTACCGCATGGTCTATAACACTTGCGTCTGCTTCCGATACCTTTACATAAAGGCTGGCGATGTATGCGGTGCTTGAATCGGAATATTTTACTTTTACCCAACCCGGTTCAACATCCAATATTGCGTAGGAATCACCCGTATTGGTAATACCGACAACCTGAGAAGATGTTGAATCCCCGGCACGGACATTAATACTGTCCCTCGTGACAGTGCCTACATTTGAGGCAAAAGCGCTTGAACACATACAACCTGAAAGCAGAAGAGTAATAACAGCCAAGCTTTTTTTGTATTTTAAAAGTGTCATTATTTATCCTCCGTATAAGTAGTGAGGAAACCTGTTCCATCAAAAATTATTAATTGTTACATAAATGTTACAAAATACATTATATATGAAAGGAAATGATTTGTCAACCAAATTGGTAAACTTTAATCAATATTTCATAAAAAATGCAAATTGCCTGCTTTAACAGAATATAATTACAATATTCCACGTTTCCATTATATAGCATAACGGAGCATTTTGCAAGTTACAATTTTGTTACAATTTTGTGATAATGCCGTAACAGGGCGAAGGTACGGCTTTAGGCGTAGAGCGGAGGGTTAA
>CAYMAA010000118.1:0-4094 GCA_964388305.1 uncultured Lachnospiraceae bacterium
GCGTAAGAAACTCCGGCATAACGGCAGTGGTTGAGGGCGTCGGTCAGCACGGGTGCGAATATATGACAGGCGGAAAGGTTGTTGTTTTAGGCAAAACAGGAAGAAACTTCGCAGCAGGCATGAGCGGCGGTGTGGCTTATGTTTACAACTACGGCGGCAATTTTGAAAGCCGCTGCAACAAGGGGCTTGTGCTTCTGGAGAGCTTAAATGCCGAGGACAGCGCCGAGCTTAAAGCAATGATAGAAAAATATTACAAATATACAGGCAGTAAAAGAGCTGAATATTTGCTTAACAGCTTTGAGGATGAGGTTAAAAACTTTATTAAGGTTATACCCGAAACCTACAAGGCGGTTGTTGAGGAAATTAAAAAATGCAAAAGCCTTGGTATGACAGATGCGGAGGCTAAAATGAAAGCCTTTGCGGAGGTTACGGGAACAAACTATATTCAGCCTGAAAGGAGTGTTGTTAGCAATGGGTAAACCAACAGGATTTATGGAATACAACAGAGAACTGCCCGCAGACAGATGTGAACAGGTAAGAATAAAGGATTGGGAAGAATTTCACACACATTTTGATGAAGACGCTTTAAGAAAACAGGGCGCAAGGTGTATGAACTGCGGTGTTCCCTTTTGCCACACGGGGGATCCTCTTGTTGGGGGATGCCCTTTGGGGAACCTTATACCGGAGTGGAACGACCTTGTTTACAGAGGGGAGTTTGAGGAGGCATATAAAAGGCTTTCTCTTACAAGTCCTTTCCCTGAGTTTACGGGAAGGGTTTGCCCTGCGTTATGCGAGGGGAGCTGTACATTGGGTATGCACGACCCTGCTGTTACAATTAAAAATATTGAAGTGCATATTATAGACAAAATGTTTGAACAGGGCAAGGTTTTGCCAAAGGCGCCGGAGGTACGCACAGGCAAAAGAGTTGCTGTTATAGGCTCCGGCCCGTCGGGGCTTGCCTGCGCTCACCTTTTGAACCAATTGGGGCATAGTGTTACCGTGTTTGAAAGGCATGACCGCTTTGGCGGACTGCTTATGTACGGTATTCCCAATATGAAGCTTGACAAGGGAATTGTTGAAAGAAGAGTTAAAATTCTTGAAGCGGAGGGAATTGAGTTTAGAAACAATGTGGAAATAGGCAAGGACTATGCCGCTGAAAAAATTGTCGGCGAGTATGACGCAACTGTTTTATGCTGCGGCTCTACAGTGCCGAGAGATTTAAACATTGAGGGAAGAGATTTAAACGGAATATATTTTGCGGTGGACTTTTTGAGTAAAAACACAAAGAGCCTTTTGGACTCCAATCATAAGGACGGAGAGTATATTTCCGCAAAGGATAAAAACATTGTTATTATTGGCGGCGGAGATACGGGTACGGACTGTGTGGGTACTTCCATAAGGCAGGGGTGCAAAAGTGTTACTCAGCTTGAAATTATGCCCGAGCTTACTGTTGGCAGACGTGAAGAAAATCCATGGCCGCAGTGGCCCAAAATTAAAAAGGTGGACTACGGACAGGAGGAGTCGTTATATCTTTACAAGAAAGACCCCAGAACATATCTTACAACAGCTACAAAGTTAGTGGGGGATATGTATGGAAACATTAAAGAGGTACACACCTCCAGAGTTGCGTGGACAAACATTAACGGAAGAATGGTTGCTAAAAACATACCCGGCTCCGAAAAGGTTTTACCCTGTGAGCTTTTGCTTATTGCAATGGGTTTTATGGGCCCCGAACAGACAATTATAAACGAAATAGGTTTAAAAACAAATCCTCGCAGCAATGTGCTTACGCCTGAGGGTAAATACTGCACAAACCTTAAAGGGGTATTTTCCGCAGGAGATATGCGAAGAGGGCAGAGCCTTGTGGTTTGGGCGATAAGCGAGGGCAGAGCCGCAGCAATAGAGTGCGACAGCTACCTTAACAGTCTTGGCGACTGATTGACTTTAGATAATGCGGTTATTAAGTTGAATTTTTTACATACGCATAAGCATTATGTTATAAAAATTTAACGGTTTAATCGGATTATTATATAATTCATCTCCTTAATATTTTATTTAAGGAAATACCTGTTAATACTCCCAAGCTGATTTGCGGAGAAAAATTTTTCGTATTCACAGAAGGAAAACGCAGACATAGCCGAAAGGATAAGCCGGATTTTCCAGAGGAGGAAGAGAAAAATTTATCCGAAGGACGCAAAGAGCTAATTAACCGGTAATTCCTTTAAAGTACGGCTCCTCCCAAAGCCGTACTTTTTCCTTTGGAGAAATACGCAAAAAAATAACCTGCTCTAAAAGAACAGGTTATTTTGACTTTTGAATAATCAGATTTCAAAGCTGTCGGAGGTTTTTCCGTTAAAAACATAGTAAACCTTGCCCTCTTCAGGCTTATAATAAAGGTCTGCTGTTGCAAGATCCTTAATTTTGTTACCGTTGTTTTTCCAAACCTCTTTAGCTTTATCTAAAATATCCTTCTGGTCTACCTGATTTCCGTTAAACTCAACGAAAAAGTTTGTTTTAATTGCCATTGTTTTACCCCCGTATAGTATAAAAACAAAATATCTAACAGTTAAGCTAAACAAAAGATTTACAATAATCAATTTTCAACTTACGATTATATAATAAAGAATTTTTGCTGATTTGTCAAGTTTTTATTAAAATATCGGCAATTTTTAATAAAATTTTAATAAATGAACATAAATATTGTGCAAAACAGATAAATTTATGCCTTAAATTTGTTAAAATTTATATAAAGGGCAAGAAAGCGCTTTACTTCCTTTGGCAATTTGTTGTCACTTTTTTATTTTTGTTTTATGCAATACCGATTTTATGAGGTTTTACGGACTAATGCTTTGCTCCATTTTGCATACGGATACTTCGTAAGCGGTTTTTTCCTCAGTTTCTCCGTTTTCTTTCTTTTTTTGATAAATACGGCTTTGCATACGTCCCTCAATTATTATGTTTTCTCCGACATTAAGCTTTTTGGCAAAAAGAGAGTTTCTTCCCCACGCTATAAGGGGTATGTAGTCACTTTTGCCATAAGCGCGGTTTACTGCTAAAAGTATGTCGGATATTTCTCTGCCGAGGGGTGTGGTGCGGTAAACGGGCGGTTTGCATATAAAGCCGTTTAGATATATTCTGTTGGGGTTTTCTTCTTCGTTTTCAAAAACAGTTTCCTTTGCGAAAATACTTAATATTAAATGATTTTTGTTATTTTCGCAGGTATTGTGGGAACGAAGCTGACCTTTTATACCTATATGACTGTTTTCCGTCATATTTTCCTCCGTAATAAGTCTTTCGGAAATTGTTACGGGAAGTATATCGCAGGCTTCAGAAAGACGAGGTACTTTAATAAAAAAATTGTAAAACTCTTCGCCGTAAATTTTATGGCTGAATGTAAAGCCTGAATTTATTGCTCCGAAAACGTAAACCTTGTTTGTACTTCTTACATCTTGCAAATTATGTCCCTCCGTAAGTAAAATGTTTTTAAATATTGTATGAGATACAGCCGTATTTTATGACTTTCATATACGGCTCAGCCTCGGAAAGCTGCCTTCAATATCCTTTACGGCATTTAAAACACCTGCGGCAATAACCTCGGATATATCCAATACGGTTGAAAGACGTGTGTTTTGGAGTATTTTTATACCCTCAAAGCCTTGAGAATTTACTATGCCCGTTATGCCTATGCTTCCTGCACGGGGCAGGCTTTTGCAAAGCGCCGTGCCGGGCTGCAAGCCTGTATCGTTAATTGTAATGCATCCTATACGGCTGCCCAAGGCGGCGTCTATGGCAATAACCAAAGGACTGCCGCTGCAATGTATGCTTTTAAGCGCCGGAGCAAGGTTTTTTGCGTGAATGGGGTTATGGATAGTGCCGTAAACACGGGGAAGCGTGTTTTTAAGCTTATCACCCACAAAAGGGCCTAAGCTGTCGCCTGTTACTCTGTCTGTGCCTATACATAATATTACTATGTGGGTGTAGGCGCCTGTTTTTTCGTATATCATTGTTTTTAATGTGCTTTGCAGTTTTTCGGCGGCATTTTTGTCAGCGCTGTCTATATAAAATGTCATTTTTCTATCCTTTCGGGAAAAATA
>CAYMAA010000119.1:0-2201 GCA_964388305.1 uncultured Lachnospiraceae bacterium
CGGAATTTCTACGCTTGTTAAGCTTTCGCAATTTGAAAACGCCATAGTGTCTATAATCGTTACACTGTTTGGGATTTTAACGCTTGTTAAATCGTAACACCATATAAATGTATATTTTCCAAAACTTGTGACGCCGCTTGGTATTTCTATGCTTGTTAAGCCGCTGCCTCTAAAAGCATAATCACCAATACTTGTTACTCCGCGTGGTATTTCTATGATTGTTAAGCCGCTGCAGTCTTCAAACGCCTTATCACCAATACTTGTAACGCTGACTCCGTTAATCTCGCTTGGAATAACAGCACTTGTAACGCTTTCGTCACAATCGGTTATTGTACCGGTGCTTTCATCAAAATAAATATAACCTCCCTCAACCTCATACTTATAATCAGTTGAGCTTGATAGGCTGACATTATCTGCTTCAACAGCAGAATCCGACAGCACAATATCATTGTCCGTATTTACGACTTCGTCTGACGTTTCGGCAAAGGCAAAATTCAGGCTTGAAACGGTCATAACAATTGACAATGCACAGCCTGCAAATTTTTTTAGTTTCATAGTTTTCCTCCTTTAATTACAGATTAATATTGTTATAAACTTTATCTTTATCATCTTGTTCTATGCCCAAATAGCGTTTGGTAATTTCAAAGCTGGAGTGATTGAAAAGGGACATAAGCAGGGCGGGCGGGGTATCCTTTTGCCATGCTTGATAGCCAAAGGTTTTCCGCAGGGAGTGGCAGCTTATTTTTTGGGGCAAGCCTGCCCCTTTGCCGCCCTCTGAAATAATTTGATAGGCAAACACCCTTGAAATGGGTTTATTATTTCGGTTTGCAAATATATAACCGGAAGTTATTGCTATATGCGCCTTATAAATATCAACGGCTTCAACAATTGATTTATTGATACTTATATTAGCTGTCTTTCCTGTTTTTTGCTCTTTAACGCAAAGATACTTTTTAACGGTATGTGTTTTAAAGTCTACAATGTCATCCCACCTAAGCCTTAGTATGTCACAAATTCTAAGACCAGTATTAAGGCACACCGTAACAAGAAGATAGTTTCTGTATTCCCCCTTTTTTAAATAATAAGCCTTAAATTTTTGAATATCCTCAATGGATCTGATAGGTTGTGTTGTACTCATTTTTTAAAATCCTCCTTACTTAACATTTTATATAATAATGTTAAGTATGTCTTAATTCAAAAACCGCATAATTCTGCTAAAAATTTAATCATTGACACATTTTTCATTGTGTAGTATAATATTATAAAGTCAAAAACCTTGATAAATCCGCATATTTTTGTGGTATTCAATCCATACTTAACTTAACATTATTATATAAAATGTTAAATGACGTCAAATGACAGCTTTATGTTTATACAAGCAATTTTTTAGGAGCTTAAAACCGTAAATGTTTTGAGCTGTTTTTTATTTGTGCGGTTATTGACTTATTTTCAAAAAAAGGGTACTATATATGTAACAAAATTTAGGGAGTGATTATAATGGCAGATTGCGGAAGCTGTCCGTCCAAGGGGACGTGCGGCAAAAGCAGTGAAAGCTGCGGAGTTACACAAATTCCGGAAAATAAAATTAAAAAAGTAATAGGTGTTATGAGCGGCAAGGGCGGTGTAGGCAAGTCCACCGTATCGGTAATGCTTGCAAACAGGCTTGCCCAAAAGGGCTATAAGGCAGGCTTGTTAGATGCGGACATAACAGGCCCCAGCACGGTACGGCTTATGGGTTTAACGGGAGAGCGTGCCTACAGCGACGGAAAGCATTTTCTTCCCGTAACATCTAAAAACGGAGTTAAGGTAATAAGCCTTAATCTTATGTTAGATGACGAAAACAGTCCCGTAATTTGGCGCGGCAGCCTCCTTTCCACCTGCGTTGTGCAGTTTTGGAACGAGGCGCTTTGGGGCGAGCTGGACTACCTTGTAATAGATATGCCTCCCGGAACAGGCGACATTACACTAACCGTTATGCAAAAAATACCCATTTCCGGGGTTGTTATGGTAAGCATACCTCAGGATATGGTTTCAATGATAGTTTCCAAAGCAATAAATATGGCAAATATGCTTAAAATAAATGTAATAGGCATAATAGAAAATATGAGCTATATTATATGCCCCCACTGCGGAGAGCATATAAATATGTTCGGCTCACATACCGAAGATTATTTTGAAAAAACAGGCGCCGAGCTTTTGGG
>CAYMAA010000119.1:2301-4039 GCA_964388305.1 uncultured Lachnospiraceae bacterium
TTTTCCTCCTGCGGAATATATTATTATAAAATATAAGGCAGGAGGAATTTTATTTGGAACTTGTAAAAGATACAATTAATATTGAAAATTTTCCCAAAACAATAAATGCAAACGCAACAATGGAGGGAGATATTATCGTTCCCGACGTAAAACCCGATGCGGAGGACATAATTAAATATGACGTAAGAGGCTTTATAACGGAAAGTGAAATAAACGGAAACAAAATAATATTTAAAGGCAAAATTAAGCTATCAATAATTTATAAACCCCGTTCGGAAGAAAGCTCCGCCCAAAGCCTGAGAACAGAGTTTATGCTCAATGACTTTGTAACGGAAGAAAACCTTGAAAACACTGAATTAATACACGAGGACTTTCAAATAACCGACAGTATGATAACCGTTGTAAACGACAGAAAGCTCCGCTATAAAATAAATGCGGTACTGAAATTTTTGCAGCTTTCCTCACAAAAAGCGGAAATAGTAACAAATGTGGAGAACATACCCGATGACCGGCTCCTGCATAACACATTCAAACGATGTTCCTGCGGCGGCACAACGGCAGGCAGCTTTAAGGTTTCCGAGGAGCTTACATTGGGGTCTGATAAAGATGAAATTTACGAAATATGGGATGTTTCCATACTGCCCCAATCCGCCGAGGCAAAACCCTCCGAGGGCAAAATAACCGTTAGCGGCGACCTGCTTTTACATATTTTGTATATGCCCGTAAACAGTACCGAACCAGACCTGCTGGAATATGAGCTGCCCTTTAACGGCTCTTTCGATATTCCCTCCGCAAACAAAGACTCCAAGTGGGATATGCGTATTAATGTACTGGACGATAAAATTACAATTCAGGCAGATGAGGACGGGGAAGAAAGAATTATATCCTTTGAGGTGAATATGCAGGCTCTTTGCCGTATATATAATACCGTGGAAACAAAGTATCTTGACGATGCCTACGCAATAAACCAAAATGCGGACATTACAAGAACGGAAATAACCTACCCCGTATTTATATGTCAAAACAAAAATCAGTTTTCGGTTAAAGAAAACGTGGAATTAGATGAAAAAGAGCCGCCCATACTGCGAATATATAACATAAGCTGCAACGCCCTTAACGGCACAACGGAAATTTATGAAAATAAAGCGGTTGTGGAGGGTGTGGTAGAGGCAAAAATTCTGTATGCCGCCAAGGACGACAGCTCTCCCCTTTGCTGCCACGAAACAATGCTGCCCTACCGTCAAACAATAGAGCTTAAAGGACTTAACCCAATAAATAACCCCAATATAAGCACAAATATAAAAATTGAGCATATAAGCCGGTCTGTGTTAGACAGCCGTGAGTTGGAGGTAAAGCCTGTTTTAACGGTAAATGTGTGCGTTAATGAAGAACAAACCGTTTCTCTTATAACCGACCTGAAATTTGAAGAGCTTTCGCCCGATTTTTTAAATAATCTTGCCTCCATAACCCTTTATGTGGTAAAACCCGGGGACTCTCTTTGGAAAATTGCCAAACGCTATAACTCCTCCGTTGCGGATATTCTCTCCGTAAACAATATTGAAAACCCCGACCTTATCCACCCCGGGGATAAAATTATAATAGTCAAAAAAGCGGCTTAGGCAAACACCGATTAATTCGCTGAAGCAAATTTTATCTGAAAGGTGCGAGAAACCAATTAATCAGTGGTTAAATATTTTTTAAGACATACACACTCCCTCACCCTGCGGCATATTATATA
>CAYMAA010000120.1:0-4024 GCA_964388305.1 uncultured Lachnospiraceae bacterium
CTTTCGGCAACGTCCCGACTTCTTTCGGGTACTAACTGATAGGTAAGTAACTCCCGCCTTAAGAGGCGGTGACTTCCTTATTTGGTTAAATTACATTTTAATCAGTTTTTCCCTAATAAAATGTCAAAATTATTCCAAGCTGACACCAAGCTCCTGTGCCAATTTAGTCATAACATCAGTTGCTTCATCAACCGCCTTTACACCCTCTGTTATTTCAGCCTCGGTGTAAGAGCCGCTGTCCAAGATTTTAAGCACCGTTGCCACCTTATCGCAAGCCTTTGTAAATTTGTCTGACTGTTCCTTATTCATTTTTGCGGTATATCCGTTTAATATTCCCGCATAGCCGTCGGCAGCAAGGGCATAATCTTTAAGCTCTCTGTCAGCCATTCCCTCATACTGTGTTGAGGTACTGCTTTCACTCTGCTCATCTTCCAAGCCGACGCCAAGCTCCTGTGCCAATTCTGTCATAACATCAGTTGCTTCGCTAACCGCATTTGCGCCCTCTGTTATTTCAGCCTCGGTGTAAGAGCCGCTGTCCAAAATTTTAAGCACTGTTGCCACCTTATCGCAAGCCTTTGTAAATTCATCAGCCTGTTCTTTATTCATTTTATCGGTATATCCGTTTAGTATTCCCGCATAGCCATCGGCAATGAGGGCGTCATCTTTAAGCTCTCTGTCAGCCATTCCCTCATACTGCTTTTCACCGCTGTCATCGCTCTGTACATTTTCAAGACTAACACCAAGCTCCTGTGCCAATACTATCATTTCCGCCGCAGCATCATCAATAGCCTTTGAGCCTTCCGTTATTTCAGCCTCGGTATAAGAACCGCTGTCCAAAATTTTAAGTACTGTCGCAATTTCATCGCAAGCCTTTGTAAACTCATCTGACTGTTCCTTGTTCATTTTATCGGTATAACCGTTTAGTATTCCCGCATAGCCATCGGCAATAAGAGCGGCTTCTCTAAGCTCTCCGTCTGCCATTCCCTCAAACTGCTTTTCAGCCTCAACAATATTTACTTTTTTGTTTTCTCCATCCCAAAAAATGTCGTAACCGAAGGATTCCGCAACAGACCTAAGTGTTACCCTGCCATCAACAACAGCAAAATCCAAGCTGCTGCTGCCAACACTTATAGTAACGCTTTTCCCGTCATCGTAAGCTACAGTACCGCCCACAAGCTTGGCGGCAGACTCCGCTTCAAGCAAGGTATATCCGTCCGCAATAACACCTGCAACACCGTCCACCGAACTGCCGTTTAACTCAATTCCAATTCCATCGCCGGCAAAAGCATTAACACTGCAGGCAGTAAAAATAATTGATAAGAATAAGCAAAATTTTCTTTTCATAAAAAATACCTCCTAAAAAGTTTTTCAATATAATAAACAATAAAGTATAGCGAGGGGTATAATCCGCCGTTAAACGGCGGTACAGACGGTAAAACCGTCTGCCTCAACAGCTTCGCTGTTGATATTATACCCCATTTTTTACCCCATTTCAACCAATATGCCAAATTTTTTTGAAAAGTAAATAAAGCTAAATATTAATAAAAAAAGTCCGACAAGGGTTTTTTAACAAGCCTGCTGAAAAGCTTAACCGATAAACCCGTTAAAACAGCCGCAACCAAAGTTCCCTCTCTTGTTCCCACAATTTTATAATTAAAAAATATCAAAGAAATAACCACAGCCAAAACAACACAGCCTATATCAAATCCAATTTTTACATTGCCGAAATTTTTAGTAAATACATCTGAAACAGCCTTAACAAAAGCCTCTCCCGAGTTCATAATAACATTTGCCGTAACCGCCAGGCTTATTCCAAAACCCAACATAATAACCCCCGCCACAACAAAAGTCATTCTCAAAAAATATGTATCAGCCGTAAAAAACGAAACCAGCCACATACCGAAATCCGTAAACCACCCAAATAAAAAGCTTATCGGCACCTGCAAAAGCTGAATTATTTTAAAATTCCGCCTTAAAATAACTATCTGTCCCAAAATCAAAACACAGTTCCATATAATAAGCCATTCTCCCAAGCTAAGCACGGAAAATTTTATACTCATAACATTGGCAACAGAAGATATTGGCGAAACCCCAAGCTCCCCATGCTTTGTAACAGCCACTCCCACAGCAGAAAAAAACAACCCCAAAACCATAAAAATACTTCTTTTAAAAAGCTCTTTTTTATTCATAATGACCTCCGTACACAAAAAAACCGCCCAATACAAGATTAAGCGGCATATAAGCAAAATTATCGGCCGGGCGGTGTATCCGGCATCTCAGGTACTTAAAAATAAGTGTGTCGGGAACCATTTCCGACCTCAATAACCTTGCAAATATTATTTTTACCTCTATTAATTTTATTATACCACAAAAAACAGATTTGTCAATACTCATTTCAAATTTTACCAACCCATTTTCGGGAGAGTTTTTTTATGCTGTCAAACAAACCTGCTTTTTCCACTTCCTCTCCTGCAATAATATCGCTTTTTCCAACCTGTTTATCCCCGTTATAATATATAATTTCACCTACTTTACTGCCCTTTTTAACAGGCGCTTCTACACCCTCCGCAACCTTCAGCTTATGGCTGAGCTTTGTATCCGAATCCTTTTTTGCAGGTATACTCACCGTTTCTTTAACTATCCCCGTTACGCTGTCCGCCTTTCCCTTATAAACGGGAATTTCACCTATTCTCGTTCCTGCCGTTTCTCCGTTTACAATAGTGTAAGTTCCAAAGCCATAGTCCATAAGCTTCATCATTTCTCTAAAACGCACCTTCGGGTCAGGCGCCGCCATAATTACTCCAATGAGATTTAAACCGTTCCTTTCGGCAGAACCGCTCAAGCAATACAACGCTTTGCTTGTAGACCCCGTTTTAAGTCCCGTTGCGCCCTCATACCACTTTATAAACTTATTTGTGTTTGTAAGTCCAAACTCCGTATTCCCCTTGTTTGTTGTATGTGTAATTGTGTCCTGCCATGTGGTGGTGTACTCCTTAACCTGTGGATATTTGTTTAAAAGCTCCCTGCTCATAAGTCCTATGTCATAGGCAGTTGTATAATGACCGTCAGAGTCCAAGCCGCAGGCATTTTCAAAATTGGTGTTGTTCATGCCAAGCTCCTTTGCCCTCTTATTCATCATATCCACAAAGCCTGCCTCGCTGCCGCCAATAAACTCCGCCATGGCAACCGCCGCATCATTGGCAGATGCAATGGCAATAGACTTTGTTAAATCCCTCACACTCTGCACCTCGTTTGGCTCTAAAAATATTTGAGAGCCGCCCATGCCTGCCGCCTCCTCGCTGACGGTCACTTTATCCTCCCAGCCGATCTTCCCCTGCTCTACCGCATCATAAATAAGCAGTAACGTCATAATTTTTGTAACGCTGGCAGGCGGCAGCTTTTCGTCCTTATTCTGATAAAAAAGCACCTGCCCCGTGTTCTGCTCAATCAAAACCGCCGATTTTCCGTCAACCCTGTACTCCTCTCCAAAAACATTGCCGCATAAAACACCTGCCATAACCAAAAAGCAAATTAAACACCTTTTCATAATATTAAATACCTCCTTGTGCTTAATTGTATTTTTAGCAAATATTAAAAAATTATACAGCAGCGCCCCAATATATCATAATTAGGCTTTATTTACACTTCCTTAATTTTAACAGCTCTCATCCTTATTCTGACATAGTCCACATACCATTTTTGATTTATAAATAACCTGTCTTTAAGCTCCTTCTCCGTTTCCTGCTTAATTCTTTCCGCCAAAGCATTATCCATATTTTCAAAAGGCTTTTTAACAAACATATTTATCCAGTCAATAATGCCATGCTCACCCTTTTGAGGTGTTGGTCTTTCAAACAAAACCGCAAATTTAACCAAAAAACCGTTTTCCTCCAATATTTTGGAATATTCGCTTATTGTGGGAAAATAAAATACCCGGGGATATTTAAGTCCCATTTCACCAAATTTTCTTCAATCTTCAAGATTAATAATTCTGTAGGACGTGAGGGAGCCGGAGTCCTTGACG
>CAYMAA010000121.1:0-1075 GCA_964388305.1 uncultured Lachnospiraceae bacterium
GGTGGCGGCGTCAGCGGTGCCGCCGTCGCCCCGCCCTCTCCCCCGCGGGTCGCCGTTATATACGGATTGAAAATCCGTATATAACGGTGAGCAGACTTTTATTACAAAATAAAATGTTGATTAAAATGTAAAATGTGCTTGACATTTTTGAGTGGCTGTGTTACCATAAAAATGTAAAGTGCATTTTACATTTTTTAATAGGGAGTGTGTTTATTGAATAACAATATTAAAAGGCTGAGAAAAGAAAAACATATTACTCAGGATGATTTTGCGGGAGCTGTGGGGGTTACAAGACAAACCATTATTTCTCTGGAAAACGGAAGATACAACCCATCTCTTATATTGGCTTTTAAAATTGCAAAATATTTTGGTATGAAAATTGAAGACATTTTTATATGGGACGAGGAGGAATTAAAATGAATTACAAAAAAACAGTAAAAATAAAAATTGCCATAGGTTTGTGCTATGTTATTGCAGGCTTAATTATTGCCTGCTTCGGCTTTAGCCTTAACAGCGATTTTTGCCGTATGTTCGGAATAGCTTTTTCCGTTATAGGCATTGCAAAAGCCACACAGTATTTTAGGCTTTTGAAAAACGAAAAAGCGTTACATAAGCATTTCACCCGTATTAATGATGAAAGAAATATAGCGATTGCCCTTAAAGCGAGAAATTTGGCTGTTGTAATTTTTTATGTTTGCGCCGCCTTTTTATGTGTGGTATTAAATTTAACGGGAAACGGTGAGGCGGCAGAAGTAGCGGCATACCTCATTTGCGCATTTGTTTTTATTAATTGTATTTGTTATATTGTTATGATGAAAATGGGATAGAAGTAAAATTTTTTCTTGATATATCAGAGTTTTCAATGTATAATTAATATATGTATTGACGGAACGTATATGCTTGGTTTAAGTATGTAACAATTTATATATCAGGAGGGGAATTTATGAAAAAACGGTTATTGGCGCTTTTTCTTTCGGGAGTAATGGCGTTTGGCTCAATTTCTGCCGTAGGCGCAGAGGATTTGGCGCTTGATGAAACGGCGCTTGTTGAAGATGAAAATGAAGAAGAAGCTTTA
>CAYMAA010000121.1:1175-4016 GCA_964388305.1 uncultured Lachnospiraceae bacterium
AGAAGAAGCTTTAACGGAAGAGGCTGACCTTGACTACCCGGTTGAGGCGGAAAGCGTTTCCGAGGAGGCTATGGAAGAAACAACTGAAGAGGAGGCTTTGGAAAATGAAAGCCAAGAGGTTATTTTTGCTGACGAAGCCGTAAATACGGAGCCTGTTTCTGAAGATGAACAGGAAACCTCAGTGGAGGAGCTTTACAATTCCAATTCTACCGAAGAGCAGTTTGCGGAAAACGTGAACATAATTTCCGATGCAAAGGAAAGCGATGATTTTAACAGTGATATTCTGCCCTACATTTTCTTTTATTCCGTAAGAGAATATAAGGACAACAGGGCATTGCTCACTACAAGCTGGCAGTCGGTTTATGACGAGGCTTTAAGCATGATTACTGTGGATAAAGTTGACGAAAGCGGCGACCTTACACTATATATTACCATGGACGGAGAAATAGCCGCTGAATATGACGGTGGAACTACCGATGAAAAAAAGATCTGCTATAAAGAAGCTCAGGAAGCAACATTTGCAATTTTAAGGGATAATCCGGAGCTGTATTGGCTTAAATCCACAAATATCGCCGCAGGCGCAACCTATTATCCGGCTTATAATAAAACATATATTACAATGATTTTCCACGCATTAAGCACGGATAAGACTGTTCTTGAGGATTATATTCAGCAAATTTCCGCTATAGAAACAGCTGTGGGAGCTGCTGCGGCTTCACTAAATGATAATTATGAAAAGGTAAAATACATACATGACTATGTTTGCAATACCGCAAACTATGATTATGACGTTTATAACAATTATTTAGATACAAAAGAAATATCAAATTACAATGCTTTTACATCAGTAGGTACTTTGGTGGACGGAGCAGCGGTTTGTCAGGGCTATGCCTTTGCCTTTAAGCTTTTGTGCGATTATACCGGCATAGACTGCTTATATCAAACAGGCACGTCAAACGGTGTTTCTCATGCTTGGAACTGGGTTAAAATGGAGGACGGCTTGTGGTATGCCATTGATTCCACATGGGACGGAAGCTCCGACAATACGGCAGAAAAATATCTCCTTTTGGGAACAGACAATTTCGATAAAGACCATAGCTATGCCAATGCTTACGGAATAAGCATTTCCACGGATGATTACATTTATTTTGAGGGAAACGACAAGGTTAAACTGCTTATCGGGCAGATGATGGAAGAGGACGACCCCACAGACGGCTCTTTATGGAATGTGGAAAGCAAAACCTCATTTAAGTGGAGCTATATTAACGGCTGTATGATTTCCGCAATGCTTATGCTTTATGACGCTACGGGAGAAGAGAAGTATAAGGATTTTGCGGATACATATATGTCACCCTTTATTAACTCGGACGGCTCAATTAACGGCAGCTTTAAGGTATCCACCTATTCTCTTGACGATATAAATTCCGGCAAAGCGCTTATTACACTTGTGGAAAACGGCTCAGCCAATTCCGACAAATACATAAAAGCAACTCAAAACAATCTGTACAGCGGAGTTTTGCAGTATATGCTTGAAAACTATACAACCGCCGAGGATAACTTGTGGCACAAAAAGCAATATCCCTGTCAGGTTTGGCTGGACGGAATTTATATGGAAACTCCTTTCTGGTTACAGTATGAATTAAGCATTTCCGAGGATAAGGACGCTTTTGTTGCTTCGGCAAATCATATAACAAAGCAAATTACAAATGTCAGGGATAAAATTAAAAACAAAACAACAGGTCTTTACTATCACGGCTACAACTCTTATGCAGACCCTGAAAGCGGCGACTATGATTTAAGCAAGGCTCAAAGCTGGGCAACTCAAACCACAGGGGATAATGTTGCGGCGTCCTCCAGCTATTGGCTTAGGGCAATGGGATGGTATTCCATGGCTCTTGTGGATGATATTGAGCTGCTTAAAAAAGGCGAGGAGAAGTTTGGCGCGGATATGTCCGAGCAGACTAACACACTTACTTTAATTTACAGAGATTTAATGGATTCTCTTTTAAACTGCAGAGATGAAAATACAAATTTGTGGTATCAGGTGCCCGATAAACCGGACGGAACGGGAAACTATACCGAGTCAAGCGGAAGTGCGGCAATAGCCTACGCTCTTATGAAGGGCGCCAATATGGGTATTGTGGAAAGCTCCTATTATGACGAGGGTCTTTTAACATTCAACAGCCTTGCAGACAGCAAGCTTATTTATGATGACAGCACAAACAGCAGCGTTACCTTAAAGGATATTTGCCTTACGGCAGGGCTTAGCAGCAGCAACGGCGCTGACGGACGTGACGGCTCTTATGATTATTATATTAACAAAACAAGCAAGGTAACAAACGACGCCAAGGGTATTGCTCCTTTGCTTATGGCTTACAGCGAGATCATTAAAAATTATTACGGAGATGTTACCGAGTACACCTCCCAAAGCACAACCGAAAGCACAACCGAAAGCACAACCGAAAGTACTACCGAAAGCACAACACAAAGCACTACGGAAAGTACCACCACAACGGCGACAACAACCACAAAGGCAACTACAACAACAACTGAAACAACAACAAAAGCAACAACCACTACAACCGAAACAACAACAAAAGCAACAACCACTACAACCGAAACAACAACAAAGCATACGTCTAACCCAACAACGGAAAAGACTACAGAAGCTGCAACCGAAACAACAACTAAAGCAGCAACCACCACTACGGAAACAACAACTAAAGCAACAACAACTGAAACAACTACTAAAGCAACAACCACTACAACTGAAACTACAACAAAAGCAACAACCACCACTACGGAAACTACAACCGAAAGCACAACGCAAACAACTACCGC
>CAYMAA010000122.1:0-3994 GCA_964388305.1 uncultured Lachnospiraceae bacterium
AGGGTGCAGGGCGGCACAGGCGTAAGTGAAAAGGATTTTCCTTTTCACTTACGCCTGTGCCGCCCTGCCGCAACCCCTCGTTTCCCATTACAACGCAGTCAAAAAAACAATTCTTTAATGAATAAAAAGTGTTATAATGCTAAAACTACACTTGGGTGATAATTTTGGAAATATACATCAAGCCTGAAAAAAAAGTAAATATAACAGGTTCGGGAGCAGTAAAAATTAAAGATATATGCAAGGTATTGGCAGACGGCTGTCTTAAAACGCAGGTGGAAAACCTGCATCTCATAACTCTCAACGGGGACAAAAAGAAAAACTACCTAATATCGGCAATAAATATTGCCGAAAAAATAAATGCCGCCATACCGGGTCAAACAATAAACAATTTAGGCGAACAGGACACTGTTATAGAGTATTCTCCCGCATCAAAAAAGCAAAGTCCGGTTTTTCTCGGAATAAAGGTGCTTTTTGTAAGCCTTGTACTGTTGGCAGGCTCTTCCACGGCAATAATGAGCTTTCATTCCGACGCCCAAATTTCAACGGTTTTTGAAAACTTCTACTATATGTTCTTTAATGAAAAAATTGAAAATCCAATTATAATAGATTTGCCCTACTCCTTAGGTCTTGCAATAGGCATAATAACATTCTTTAACCATTTTTCCGGCAAAAGGCTGACAGACGACCCAACCCCCATTGAGGTTGAAATGAGTGTTTACGAAAGCGAAGTTGTAGATAACATTATAGACACACTTAACAAGCAGGACTGAAGGTGAATATATGAATTTAATTAAATGGGCGGCTGTAATACTTACAGGCTTTGGCTCGGGGCTTTTTGTTGCGGGAGCAACGGTTGCCTTTATCGCCATAATAGGTGTTGTACCCCGTCTTGCCCAAAAAACCGACACAAAACCCTTTATACGCCTTTATGAAGAGGCAATAATTGCAGGAGGCATAATAGGCAGCTTGGATATATACTTTAATTTGTATATACCCATAGGAAAACCTCTTGTAATGCTTATAAGCCTTTGCATAGGCATATTTTACGGCGCTCTTGCGGTATCCCTTGCGGAAGTGCTTAACATAATACCAATTTTAACAAGACGCCTGCGGCTGCAAAAGGGCATACGCTGGTTTATAACCGCCATAGCCTTAGGCAAACTGACAGGCTCGCTGCTGTATTATTTTGTACCCGGCTTTTATTATATATAAGGAGTTAACGCTATGTCAAAACGAAATATATTAATATCTCAAAAAAAATATCAGAAAATGGTGCAAAAAGCATCTCCCAACAGTCCCATAATAAAAAACTGCCTGAAAGCATTTATAAGCGGCGGCTTAATATGCGCATTCGGTCAGTTTTTAACAAACACATTTGCCATTTACGGCATACCCACCGATAACCGAAATATGCTAACCTCCGTAATCCTTATAGGCATAGCCTCATTTTTAACGGGTTTAGGCTGGTACAGTAAAATAGGCAAATTCTGCGGAGCGGGTTCTATAGTGCCTATAACCGGCTTTTCCAACTCAGTAACCGCCCCTGCCATAGAATTTAAAAAGGAAGGCTTTATTTTAGGCTTGGGCGCAAAAATATTTACCGTAGCAGGCCCCGTAATACTTTACGGAACTCTCACTTCAATAATTGTAGGCATAATTTATTATTTTATAAGATAAGGAGCGCAAAAAATGGCAAAAAAAGCAGGTCTTTTTTCAGTTGTGTTTGATAAAGGAATAAGCATACTTTCCGCCGCCTCCGTTGTGGGAACAAAAGAGGCTCAAGGCCCTCTTTCGGACAGCTTTGACATAAAGGTAAACGATAATTTATACAATGAAAAAAGCTGGGAAAAGGCGGAGGCAAAATTTGCACAAAAGGCAATTGAAGAGGCAATTAAAAAAGCAGCCTTAACAGAAAAGCAAATAGACTGTATTTTGGCAGGAGATCTTCAAAATCAGGCAGCCGCCTCCTGCTTTGGCATACAAAAATTCAACCGTCCCTTTTACGGTCTTTACGGCGCCTGCTCCACCTTTGGAGAGGCGCTCTCCTTAGGCAGTATAATTATTGAAAGCGGAAGCGCCGAAAGAGCTGTGTGCGAGGCATCAAGCCATTTTTGTGCGGCTGAAAAGCAGTTCCGTTTCCCCTTGGAGTTGGGCAATCAGCGTCCTCAAACCTCCACTTGGACAGTAACCGGAGCAGGCGCCGCAGTGCTTTCCAAAACAGGCTCTTCCCCTTATATAACCTCAATTACAATGGGCAGAATTGTGGATCTGGGCATTACCGATGCCAACAATATGGGCGCGGCAATGGCGCCTGCGGCGGCGGATATATTAATTAATCATTTTAAGGATTTTAACACAACCCCCTCGGACTACGACAAAATAATAACAGGTGACTTAGGCGCCGTGGGCAAAACAATTTTAATACAGCTGCTGGCAGAAAAAGGCTATAACATTGCCCCTGTTCACAATGACTGCGGCATAATGATTTATGACGGAAAAACTCAGGATACCCACGCAGGGGGCAGCGGCTGCGGCTGTTCCGCCGCTGTTTTCAGCTATATTTTTAAACAGCTTTTTACAAAACAATGGAAGAAAATACTTTTCATACCAACGGGAGCCCTTATGAACTCCACAACCGTTGCTCAAGGCGAAAATATAACAGGTATATGCCATTTAATACAAATGCAGGCATAAGAATATAATATAATGGAAGGAAAAATTTTTATGGACTACTTAAAAGCTTTTATTGTAGGCGGTACAATTTGCGTTATAGGACAAATATTAATAGATAAAACCAAACTCACCTCCGCCCGTATACTTGTTCTGTTTGTGGTTGCAGGCTGTATACTTGGCGGCATAGGCTGGTATGATAAATTAATAAACTTCGCAGGTGCGGGTGCGTCCGTACCTCTCCCCGGCTTCGGAAATGCCCTCGCAAAGGGTGTTAAGGAAGAAGTAAACAGCTCGGGCTTTTCCGGTGCATTAACAGGCGGACTAAAAGCTGCCTCCGCAGGCATAACCGCCGCCATAACATTTGCATTTCTCTCCGCTCTTATATTTCAGCCAAAAGAAAAGTAGCTACTAATTAGCCTTGGCTAATTTTCCTCCAAATACATTTACATTCTTTGCTTAATATGTTAAAATTCAATAAAAACAAATATGGGAGGAAATACTGTGGGATATATAGAAATATTTTTAATAGCCATAAGCCTTGCTATGGATGCCTTTGCCGTATCCGTAACAAACGGTCTTTCCCTTAAAAGGGTAAAAATTCAACATGGCATAATTCACGGTCTTTACTTTGGTTTATTTCAGTTTTTAATGCCCCTTATAGGCTATTTGGGCGCAAATATATTCCATGGCTACATAGAAAGTATTGACCATTGGATAGCCTTTATTCTCCTTTTAATAATAGGTGTTAATATGATAAGGGAATCCTTCGGAGAAGAGGAGGAAGCTCTTTCGGAACAAAAAATGCTCCACCCGTTAAATATGATAATGCTTGCTGTAGCCACCAGTATAGACGCCCTTGCGGTAGGCATAACCTTTTCAATGGCTCAGCTTAAAATGAATATTTTTTCAGCCTGCGCCGTAATAGGCTGCGTGTCCTTTGTTCTTCCGTTTATAGGAGTGTATATAGGTAAATTTATAGGCGGAATGTTTAAAAAATATGCCGCCCGTGCAGGCGGAGCAATACTCATACTCATAGGTATAAAAATTCTTTTGGAGCATACAGGCATATTGTAAAACAAAAATCAAGCTAAAAAAGCTTCAATCATTTAGCAAAACCAATAAGCCTTAAAAGGCTGACCCTTCCTTACTTGGTTAAAAAATATCAACGCTTTTTGAAATTTTTAATAAATCTTAATCTCCAAAAACTAAAAGGGTCTAAATACTCGTAAGTAAATAGCCCCCTTGTAGGTTCTGTCTGATTTTTCGGTTGTCCGCCAACTGCCAAGTCCTTACGCCTTGGATTGCCTCGGATTAATTTGCA
>CAYMAA010000123.1:0-3989 GCA_964388305.1 uncultured Lachnospiraceae bacterium
TTCAATGAAAAAGTTATGCTTAACTATAAGCCTTTGCCTTAAAATCCAATGTTTTTTCATAAATTTTTTTAATGGCGTCAAAATTTGAAATATATTTCTATATGCCTTGACAAAATATTCTTAATTTGTTATTATGGTTAAGAAATTACTGACTGATTATATCCCGGTATCTTTAGGATAAAATTTGCTTCAGCGAATTAATCGGTGTTTCCTTATAACGGCAAAGCAAGGAGGAATTTATATGAAAAATGTATGCGGAATGTTTAAGGTGTTTCTCATAATTTATTATTTATGTTTCTTCTTTGATTTCAAAAAAATTCATTATTTGGACAATTAATGAAATGTTTTCGTTAAATTGTCTTTTTTTATGCTGACTTTATGCTTTATTTGGAGGGGTGACTATGTTAAACTGCAAAGATTTGCTGGGACTTCGTGATTTAAGCGGAGAAGCCATTATGGAAATTCTTACAACTGCCAAGGAAATGAAAAAGAAAATAGACGATCCCTCATTAAGGGACAATACCTTGGGAAAAGAGGGCATTATAGCTCTTTTTTATGAAAATTCCACAAGAACCAAAACATCCTTTATGCTTGCAGGGAAATATCTCGGAGGGATTGTGCAGGATTTGGGCGTTGCTACAAGCAGCGTAAACAAGGGCGAGAGCCTTATAGACACAGGCTTGAATTTGGACAAAATGGGTATCAAATTTATGATAATCCGCCACCAAATGACAGGCGCTGCCGCCGTTTTGGCGAGGAATGTTAAGGCATCGGTTATAAACGCAGGTGACGGCACAAACGAGCATCCCACACAGGCTCTTTTGGATATGTACACAATATTGGACTACAAAGGCGGTTTTAAAGGACTGAAGGTGGTTATACTTGGAGATATAAGCCACTCCCGTGTTGCAAGGAGCAATGCTTTTGGACTGGTTAAGCTTGGAGCGAAGGTAACTCTTGCAGGCCCGTCAACGCTTATTTCGGGAAATATGAGGGCATTGGGGGTTGAGGTTACAAGCGACATAAGAGGAGCTATTGAAGACGCCGATGTTGTTATGGGACTGAGAGTTCAGTTTGAAAGGCAGAAGAATATGCCTTTTCCCAATACAAGAGAGTATGCGGCATTATACGGCATAAACAGCAGTTTATTAAGATACGCAAAGAGCGACGCTCTTGTAATGCACCCCGGCCCCGTAAACAGGGGGATTGAATTTTCTTCCGATGTTATAGACGGAAAAAACTCTGTTATAAACATACAGGTAAAAAACGGCGTGGCTGTCAGAATGGCTATATTAAAGCTGTTGAATGAAGCAAACCCAAGCTTTTAAGGAGGGCGGATTTATATGAACATAGTTATTAAAGGCGGACTGGTTATTGACCCTGCAAACGGCATAGAGGACATTATGGACGTGCTTGTTTGCGACGGTAAAATTGCCAAAGTGGAAAAAGACATTGCGGACAGGGCGGACAAGGTGATAAATGCCCGTGGCAAGTGGGTTATGCCGGGACTTATAGATTTGCACGTTCACTTTAGAGAACCCGGCTTTGAATATAAAGAAACCATAAGGACAGGCTCACGTGCGGCGGCAATGGGCGGCTTTACAACGGTATGCTGTATGCCGAACACAAAGCCTGTTGTGGATAACGATATTTTGGTTGAGTTTATAAAGCTGAAAGCCGAAAGAGCGGGGATTGTAAACGTACTGCCCATAGGAGCAATATCCAAGGGTATGCAGGGGGAGGAGCTTTCCGACATTGGCAAAATGAAATCCGCGGGAATTTGCGCGCTTTCGGAGGACGGAAAGAGTGTGCTTAATGCGGCGCTTATGAAAAACGCAATGAAATATGCAAATATGTTTGATTTGCCCATATTCGACCACTGCGAGGATCCTGTGCTTACGGGCAGCGGTCAAATGAACGCAGGCCCTCAGGCGGCGCTTATGGGTCTTGGAGGAATTTCCAACGACAGCGAAGAGATTATTGCCGCAAGAGATATGATTTTGGCGCAAAGCACAAATACGGCTCTTCATTTATGCCACATAAGCACGGCAGGCTCTGTTGAGCTTATTAAACAGGCAAAAGAGCGAGGAGTAAATGTTACGGCGGAGGCTACACCCCACCACTTTACACTTTGCGATGAGGATATTACGGAATATGACGCCAACTTTAAAATGGCGCCTCCTTTAAGAAGCAGGGCGGACAGGGAGGCAATAAGGCAGGCGCTTAAAGACGGAACTATAGAGGTTATATCTACCGACCACGCGCCCCACCATATTGATGAAAAGAACTGCGAATTTCAAAGGGCGTTAAACGGCATTATCGGTTTGGAAACATCTTTTGCGCTGGCAAAAACGGAGCTTGTGGACAAGGGTTACTTAACACCTGTTCAGCTTGTGGAAAAAATGAGTACAAACCCTGCAAGGATTTTAAGACGGGATATTGGAACATTAAGCGTTGGCAGGGCGGCGGACATAACGATTGCCGACCCCGATGAGGAATATATAATTGACAGCGAGGATATGGTGAGCAAAAGCAAAAACACTCCTTTTAACGGGAGAAGGGTTAAGGGTAAAATTTTATATACCATTGTTGGCGGCGAGGTTGTTGTGGAAAACGGTGTGCTTATTAAGCGTTAGGGGGTTATATAATGATTATTGATACATTAATAGATAAGATTAATGAAAAGGGAAATCCTACAGTGGTTGGCTTAGACCCGAGGCTTAACTACATTCCCGGCTATATTACCGAAAAGTATTATTCAAAGTACGGGCATACAAAAAAGGCTGCCGCAAAGGCAATGCTTAAATTCAACAAAAAAATTATTGATGAGGTTTATGATATTGTGCCTGCGGTAAAACCCCAAATTGCCATGTATGAACGCTATGGCATTGAGGGAATTAAGGCTTATGCAAAAACTATTGAATATGCTAAGCTGAAAGGACTTGTGGTAATAGGGGATATTAAAAGAAGCGATATTGCGTCTACCGCAGAGGCTTATTCCGACGGGCATATTGGACAGATAGAAATTGAGGACGAAAACTATGTTGCGGATTTTGCGCAGGATTTTATAACGCTTAATCCTTATTTAGGCTCAGACTCCATAACACCGTTTTTAGAGGACTGTAAAAATTTTGACAAGGGTTTGTTTGTGCTTGCAAAAACCTCCAACCCGCACAGCGGCGAGTTGCAGGACTTAATTGCCGGCGGAAAGCCTGTTTACGAACACATTGGAGCGCTTATTGAAAAATGGGGGGAAGAGCTTGTTGGAAAATACGGCTACAGCAGTGTGGGCGCTGTTGTCGGCGCTACCCACAGTGAGCAGGCTGCAAGGCTGAGGGAAATTATGCCGCACACATTCTTTTTAGTACCCGGCTACGGAGCGCAGGGAGGTACGGCGGAGGATCTTGCTGTTTGTTTTAAAAACGGTATTGGCGCTGTTGTAAACTCCTCCAGAGGTATTATTGCGGCGCACATGAAGGATATTTATAAGGATTGCTATACTGACGACAAGGATTTTGCGAAAGCCGCTCGTCAGGCTTGCATAGATATGAAAAATGATTTAAGGAGATGTATCTGATGTTGAAAAAGACAGTTAAAGCAAGTCTTATACTTGAAAACGGTCAGGTCTTTACGGGCAGGGCGTTTGGGTACATTAAGGAAACCGTTGGCGAAGTTGTATTTACCACAAATATGACAGGCTATCAGGAAACCCTTACAGACCCGTCTTACGCAGGGCAGATTGTTGTTATGACATTTCCCCTAATAGGAAACTACGGAATTAATTTAGAGGATATGGAAAGCAGAAAGCCGTATTTAAAGGGTTTTATTGTGCGTGAGGTTTGCGATGTGCCCAATAATTGGCGTTGTGAAATGAATTTGAGCGACTTTTTACGCCAGCAGAAAATTATGGGACTTGAGGGCATAGACACAAGAGCCTTAACAAGAGTACTGAGAGATAACGGTACTATGAAGGGCATTATTACCACAAG
>CAYMAA010000124.1:0-3937 GCA_964388305.1 uncultured Lachnospiraceae bacterium
GTCCGTAAAAGCGCCCTTAACCGCTGTCTGAGCATCGTCAAAATTACCCTTAATGCCCACAACGCAGGTGTTTTTACCCTCCTGAGTAACCATCTGCTGCTTTTGTACTGCCGAAACACCGTCCTGAGGGAAAAATACAATAATTGCGGTGCCGTCAACATCCGCAAAGCCCTCTAAAGCCGCCTTGCCCGTGTCGCCGCTTGTTGCCGTCAGTATAACAATATTTCTGTCCTCGCCGTTTTTCCTTGCGGCGGTTTTTAAAAGATATGGCAAAATGGAAAGCGCCATATCCTTAAAAGCAATAGTCTTTCCGTGAAAAAGCTCCAAAACGCCGCAGTCAGTCGTTACTCTCAAAGGCGCAATAAGCTCCGTGTCGAACTTACTGTCATAAGCTCCCTCAATACAGCCTTTAAGCTCTTCTTCAGTAAAATCGTCCAAAATCAGCTTTAAAACCTCGTATGCAAGCTCTTTGTAGC
Organism: uncultured Lachnospiraceae bacterium; assembly: GCA_964388305.1. Lineage (GTDB taxonomy): Bacteria > Bacillota > Clostridia > Lachnospirales > CAG-274 > JAJQCI01. Next base: position 477 of record CAYMAA010000124.1, read on the forward strand.
TCATATTAACAATATCGTTAAGAGAAAAATCCATACTCGGTATGCTGCTTGGCACATAAAGTCCCCCGTCATCAGCAATGCCTTTAAGTATGGCTTTGCTCGCCGTTACATAATTCTTATCTCCTCTTGTACTTTTATAAAGTAAAGCCATTTTTATACCTCGTTAAATATTTTATGTTATTTTTCCGCATATTTTTCAAAATCCGTAAATGTATAACCGTCCGTAAGCACTTTGTCCGTAATAACAGGCAAAGCTCCGTAAGGAGCATAATGCCAGTTTCTAACGCCCCAAGGAGTGCTTTCGGCGAAAATGTACTCAAAGTCTATGCTCGGATGAAAAAACAGTCCCAAAACATAGCCTTTGCTCTCGCACTTGTCAATTCTGTCCAGCATATCATCAAGCTCATAAATGTTGTTAAGATAGTAGGCAGGTAAAGGAACATAAGTAACATTATGTCCGTCAGCCGCCTTTTTAACAACTACCTGCTCACCGTTAAACAGCTTGCTTGCGCTTTGAAAAATTACATCATAAACCTCTTCGGCCATTGCCAAATCATAATTGGTTGCTCCGTAATGAGCAAACTCCCAGCTGCGGCTTTCGTAACCGAGCAAATCCGCCGTACCCTTTGCCAGCCAAAGCCTTTCGGCTCTTTCTTCAACGGAAAAAGGCGAACCGTAGCCAAATTCAAACCCCTTTGCGGAGTAATCATCGCCGTATTGATGAGTGTATCCGTGCAGAACAATACTGCCGCCCTTATCCCTTAAAAAGTCCAGGGTGTACATAAAATCCGCAGTATAGGTATTTGTCATTTTAGTAAAGTCAATGTCGATCCCCTCTTCGGGGTTTACATATCTCATTATCCATGCCACATAAAATGTCTGACCCCTCTGCTCCAAATACTCAGCCATACACCTAAGCTTTTCAAGTCCCTCGTCAGTGTATCTGGGGTTTTCGCAGTAACCGTCGGGAGTAATATCCTCAAGTCTTAAAAGCGCAGGCAAGGCATTATCGTTTTTAACAACAGACGGTGTATCGGAGGTGTCCGTCTTACGGTAATATATGGTAACTTTGTCCTCATCACCGTTAAAGCAGCAGCAAAGTCCCATTCCCTTTATAAGCTTATAGAATGAAATAAAGCACCTGCCGTCAATCTCCTTAAAAAAAGGATTGATCTCATCTTCGCCATAACCGCTAAATATGAAATTGTTAAACTTTACACCAAACCCCTCGGCGGTTTCCCTTTCCATAAGGCTTTCTAACTTTTGACAGGTTTCCTCATAAGGCACATAAAGCCTGCCGTCATAAAACCGGCTTTCCACACCTAAATCATTTTCCATAAAATATACGGTAACAGGCGCTTTTTGAGCTTTTAAAAGAAAATCCCTGCCGCTGTTCAAATACTCGGCAACCACATCACTGTTTTCCGCCGCTTCCGCCGCTTTAACAGCCTTTTTTTCGGTTATACGGGTGTAAATGTACAGTGCGGCAAGTATTACAGCCGCAGCGCAAATTATACAAATAAGTACTCTTGATAAAACTCTGTAAATTTTATTCATTATATACTCCAAATGCTCTGAACCTGTTGTATCTGTTTTGAACAAGCTCCTCCTTTGTTTGACTTGTAAGCTTGGGCAAATCCTCTTCAAGAGCGTGCTTTACAAGGTTTGCGGTAAATTCAAAGTCCTCCTGAGCGCCTCCCGGCACCTCGTCAATAACTCTTTCAATTACTCCCAAATCATAAAGGTCATGGGCGGTTATCTTCATAATGTCTGCCGCTTCTTCCGCACGAGAGCCGTCCTTCCATAAAATTGAGGCAAATCCCTCGGGGGAAAGCACTGCGTAAACGGAGTTTTCAAGCATCCAAACCCTGTCCGCAACAGCAAGCGCCAAAGCTCCGCCGCTGCCGCCTTCTCCGATAATTATGGAAATAACAGGTGTTTTAAGCCTTGAAAGCTCAAAAAGATTTTTTGCGATAGCCTCGCCCTGTCCTCTTTCCTCAGCGCCCATTCCGGGGTATGCTCCCGATGTGTTTACAAAGCAAATAACGGGTCTGTTAAACTTTTCAGCCTGTTTCATAAGCCTTAAAGCCTTTCTGTAACCCTCGGGGTTGGCGCAGCCGAAGTTTGTTTTCATACACTCCTTAACGTCCTTGCCCTTTTGTATGCCGATTACCGTAACAGGCATATCTCCAAACCATGCAATACCCCCAACAACGGCGCCGTCGTCGCCAAAGGCTCTGTCCCCGTGAAGCTCTATAAAACCTTTAAAGCAATGGTTAATATAGTCAAGAGCAGTCGGTCTTGTAATCTGTCTTGCAATTTTTACTCTGTCATAAGCTTTCACTGCTCTCCACCGCCTTTCCCATAGTGTAATTTAATTATCTCCCCAAGCTTTTCGGGCATATCCTCTCTTTTAACAATAAGGTCTGCAAAACCGTGAGATAACTGAAATTCCGCCGTCTGAAAATCATCCGGGAGCTTTTGCTTAATAGTTCCCTCAATAACACGTCTGCCCGCAAAGCCTACAAGCGCCTTCGGCTCAGCAATGATAATATCCCCCAGCATCGCCCAGCTTGCGGTAACTCCGCCCGTTGTGGGGTCTGTAAGTACGGATATAAAAAGCTGACCGGCATCGCTGTGTTTTGCCGCCGCTGCGGAGGTTTTAGCCATTTGCATAAGAGAAATTATGCCCTCCTGCATTCTTGCGCCGCCGCTTGCCGCAAATAATACTATAGGCAGCCTGTGATTTGTGGCATACTCAAATGCTCTTGCGAGCTTTTCCCCTACAACGGAACCCATGGACGCCATTATAAATGAAGAATCCATTGCTCCAATAACAGCCTCGCAGCCGCCTATTGTACACTTGCCTGTAACAACAGCGTCCTTTATGCCTGTTTTAGCCTGCATTGCGGCAATTTTATCCTCATATTCGGGAAAGCCCAGAGGGTTTGCGGCACTCATACCTGCATCAAACTCCACAAAACTGCCCTTGTCCGCCGTAACATAAATTCTTTCCTTTGCGCCAAGCCTAAAATACTTGCCGCATTTGGGACAAATCTTATACCTGCCTGCGTCCTGCTTGCTTATCTCCTTGCCGCATCCCCTGCACTTAATTTTAATGTTGGAATCAGCGGCTTTAACAGTCTTTTCGCTTTCAGTGTCCCTGCTTTCAACAGCTTCGTTTATAACAATTTCGTTCTTTTTCTTAAATACTCTGAAGCCTAAAGGTGTATATTTGTTTTTTTTGCCAAATAATGCCACTCTTAAAATCTCCTTTCGTCATATATGCGCATTAAAAACAGTTAATGTACCTTACGCAATAACAAACGTCAACTCGCCCTCTGCCACCTTTTTGTCGCCAACATAAGCGGCAGCCTTGCCAATGCCCGCAACCCTTTTAAGCTTTACAATTTCCATTTCAAGCCTTAACTGATCTCCCGGCACAACCTGCCCTCTGAATT
>CAYMAA010000125.1:0-1533 GCA_964388305.1 uncultured Lachnospiraceae bacterium
CGGCATTGTGGATTGACGCAAAGCGCTAACCTGCTATGTAAGTCCCATAGCTGTTCGGCGGTCTTTCTCTGCGCTCACCCCTCCGGCTGCCTGTTTGCCGCGGCTTTGCCGTGCAAATCGGTGAGCAGCCTTATCACCCGGATGATTATTTTGCATATAATGAATTAATTATGTTGACAATAAGGTTTAAAAAAGTTATTATAATTGTATGGATTTTTTGCTGAAGAACAGGCGGACTTTGGCAAGGTATTTTTCCGTAAAAGAAATGAGGGATTGAAATGAGCAGAAAGGTTGTAGCTGTTATTTTTGGCGGAAAAAGCTCCGAACATGAGATTTCTAAAATTTCCGCAACAACAGTTATAAGAAATATACCAAAGGATAAGTACAGGGTTATTCCTGTTTATATAACAAAAAGCGGAGAATGGAAATTGTATGACGGCTCTGTGGATAATATTTGCAGCGGAAACTGGGAGAGCTATGCGGCAACCTGCATTTTAAGTCCAAGCACTGAGCATAAGGGTCTTTTCAGAATAGTCGGGGATAAGGTAAAAAGCATACCTGTGGACGTTCTGTTTCCCGTGCTTCACGGCAAGGGCGGAGAGGACGGCTCTATTCAGGGCCTTTTTGAAATGTGCGGAATACCCTATGTGGGGTGCGGAATTTTGGCTTCCGCCGCATCTATGGATAAGGCTTATACAAAAATTATATGCGAAAAAGCCAATGTACCCCAAGCAAAGCATATTGTTGCCCATAGCTATGAGGCAGACAAAATTGATGAGGTTTTAAACAATATTGAGGAAAAGCTGGGTTATCCCTGTTTTATAAAGCCTTCAAGAGCAGGCTCTTCCGTTGGCGTTTCAAAGGCGCATAACAGAGAGGAAGCCGTTGAGGGACTTAAATTGGCGGCAAAAAACGATTCAACCATAATTATAGAAGAATTTATAAAGGGCAGAGAGGTGGAAACGGCTGTTTTGGGAAATATTGACGACATACAGGTAGGCTGTGTGGGCGAGGTGCTTGCGGCAGAGGAGTTTTACACATTTGACGCAAAATACAACAATGAAGAAAGCAAAACGGTTATTCCTGCTGATATTGATGAAAGCGTTTCCGAAAAAATAAGAGAGTATGCCAAAACGGTTTTTAAGGCTATGGACTGTCGGGGACTGTCACGGGTGGACTTTTTTATAAGGGATAACGGAGATATTATTTTTAACGAAATTAATACAATGCCCGGCTTCACATCAATAAGTATGTACCCCATGATTTTTAACCATGCGGGGATAGACACGGAGCAGCTTGTCGACAGGCTGATTGAGTTGGCTCTCAGCGGAGAGGAAAGGTAACTGTTATGGATAAAAGACCTATTGGTATTTTTGACTCCGGTGTTGGAGGACTTACTGTTGTAAGGCAGGTTATTAAAACAATGCCTAATGAGGACACGGTATATTTTGGCGATACGGCAAGAGTGCCTTACGGCTCCAAGTCTAAGGAAACGGTTACTGAGTTTTCCAAACAGATAATGAGGTTTTTACT
>CAYMAA010000125.1:1633-3792 GCA_964388305.1 uncultured Lachnospiraceae bacterium
GGTCTTGTAGAGTGAGGTGCGCATTATGGCAGTAAAAATTAATTTGGAGGATACTATTGCGGCAGTTTCCACCCCTATGGGTAATGGCGGCATTGGCATTGTAAGGCTAAGCGGTGAAAATGCCTTGGATATTTTGGGCAGAATTTTTGTGCCTGCCTGCGGAAAAAAGGTTTCCGAGCTTAAAAGTCATACAATAAACTACGGCAAAATTGTTGAGGGCGGCAAGGTTGTTGACGAGGCGCTTGTTTCCGTTATGAAAGCTCCCAAAACCTACACAAGGCAGAATGTGGCGGAAATAAACTGTCACGGAGGTATGAGGGCGGTAAACGCTGTTTTAAGAGCCTGTACCGCCAACGGCGCAAGACCTGCCGAGCCGGGGGAGTTTACAAAAAGGGCGTTTTTAAACGGAAGAATTGATTTGGCACAGGCGGAGGCTGTTGCGGAAATTATTGACGCAAAAACCGAAGCAGGCAGGCGGAGCGCCTTAAACAAGCTGGGCGGCAGGCTTTCCGCAAAAATCAATTCCATAAGAAACGATATACTTTCCGCAGAGGCGGCAGTTGAGGCAGCCATAGAATATCCCGAACACGAGGAAGAAACACAAGCGGCAATATCTGCGGCAGATGCGGCAAAAAAGGCTGTTTTTGAAATAAGAGAGCTGATTAAGGGCGCGGATTTTGGCAGAATAATTAAAAACGGAATAAATGCCGTAATTATGGGCAGACCCAATGCGGGGAAAAGCTCCCTCCTTAATTATTTGCTGGACGAAGAAAGAGCTATTGTTACGGACATTCCCGGTACAACAAGAGATGTGGTTTGTGAGCAGGTAAACATTGGGGGAATACCCGTAAATGTTATTGACACGGCAGGCATAAGGCATACCGAGGATGCGGTGGAAAAGCTCGGGGTAGATAAGAGCCTTGAATACGGGGAAAACGCCGACGTTATTTTTATGCTTCTGGACGGCTCCCTGGAGCTTACCCCTGAGGACAGGGAGCTGCTTGAATTTATACGGGGCAGAAAGGCAGTTATTGTAATTAACAAGAGCGATTTGGGACTTGAAATAAAGCCGGAGGAGCTTAACAGCTATGCGCCCCCGAAAAACATTATAACTGTTTCCGTGAAAGAGGGAAAGGGAGTCGAAGAGCTTGTAAAACGGCTGAAGGATATGTTCTTTAACGGGGATATAGATATTGGCGATTGCGGTGAAATAACAAACGAGAGAAATTTAAACTCATTAAAAAATGCCGAAAAGAGCCTTTTGAATGTTATTAACACGGTTGAGGGAGGCTTCCCCGATGATTTGGTATCTATGGATCTTATGGGCGCTTACGAGGCATTGGGAGAGATAACAGGAGAAAGTCTTGAAGAGGACGTTATTGACAAAATATTTTCTCAATTTTGTTTAGGAAAATAATATTATAAAAATACCGGTTAAAACGGTTGCAAGAGGTGTAAACAATGGAAAATTATTTTGTGGCTGATGAAGCGGATGTTATAATTATAGGTGCGGGTCATGCAGGCTGCGAGGCCGCTTTAGCCTGCGCGAGAATGGGTATGAAAACAATTTTGTTTGCCTTGAATTTGGACAGCATTGCTATGATGCCCTGCAACCCTTCCGTGGGAGGAACATCTAAAGGGCATTTGGTTAGGGAAATAGATGCCCTTGGGGGTGAAATGGGCAGAAATATTGACAAAACCTATTTGCAAAACAGAATGCTGAATACGGGAAAAGGCCCTGCGGTTTATTCATTAAGGGCGCAGGCGGATAAGGCAAAATATCATACGGAAATGAAGCGTACCCTTGAAAACACTGCCAATTTGGACGTTAAGCAGGGAGAGGTTACGGACATTTTGACGGATAACGGACGTGTTGCGGGAGTAAAAATAGAAAGCGGAAATGTTTACAAATGCAGGGCGGCTGTGCTTTGTACGGGAACATATCTTAAAGCAAGGTGCTTATACGGAGATACGGTTATTGAAAGCGGCCCCAACGGAATGAGAAACTCTCAAAATTTAAGCGCTTCTCTTGAAAAATTAGGGCTTAAGCTGCAAAGGTTTAAAACGGGTACTCCTGCAAGAGTAGACAAGCGAAGTCTGGACTTTTCCAAAATGCAGATACAGCTGGGTGACGAAAAAATTACGCCTTTTTCATTTGA
>CAYMAA010000126.1:0-3766 GCA_964388305.1 uncultured Lachnospiraceae bacterium
TATTACATATTCCGGAAAAGACCCGTAACTTTTCCTAAAATCATAACATCTCTTACAATTATGGGAGAATATTTATCGTTTTCAGGCTGAAGCCTGAAGCCGGCTTCCTCCTTAAAAAAGCGTTTACAGGTTGCGGAGTCGTCTATAAGAGCAATTACAATATCTCCGTTATCCGCATAGGACTGTTTATGAACAATTACAAGGTCGCCGCCCAAAATGCCTGCGCCTGTCATACTGTCCCCTCTTACTCTCAGTATAAAGTTATCGCCGCTTTCGCCCTTATACATTTCTTCCGAAAGAGGAAAGTAGCCTTCTATATTTTCCACCGCAAAAATCGGCGCTCCTGCGGTTACAGTACCTATTATGGGTATTTTTTTTACCTGATTATCGTAAAAACCATCTTCGTTAATTTCCAAATATCTGTTTTTAGACTTTTTTCTTGTAATATATCCTTTTCTTTCCAAGGTTGCCAAATGAGCGTGTACCGTGGAGGTTGAGGCAAGCCCTGCCGCATTGCAAATTTCCCTTATTGTGGGCGGCAGATTATTGCGGCTGACATAATCTTTTATAAAATCATAAATTCTTTGCTGCTTTAAAGAAAGCTTTTCCATATAAGTTCAATCCTTTCATATAGATATAATAATATTATAGCCTAAAATTTAAAAAACGTAAAGTGTTTTAGCTGAATTTGAAAAAATTTGTTTTTTATTTATTATTGAAAATTTACCGTTATATTTTATAATTAAATATGGAAAATATTTACAAAGGAGGAGCTATATGGACATCAGCTTCAGCTATTACAAAAATATTATTATTATAAAACCCATAGGAGAGCTTGACCACCACAATATTGAAAGACACAAAAACGAGGCAGACAGGCAGTTTAAAAAGCGTAATTCCAAAAATATTGTATTTGACCTTAAGGACGTTACTTTTATAGACAGCTCGGGCATAGGCTATATTATCGGCAGGTACAAGCTTACGCTTTTCAGCGGAGGAAAAACGGCTTTTGCAAACGTAAACGAGCAGGTTAAAAAAATACTGAGCATATCGGGACTTAATAAAATTATTAAAAGCTACCCCACAACGGAAAGCGCTATTTTGGGTATTGAGCAGCAGGGAGGCACATTATGATAAACAGGGCAAGTGTTAAATTTGAGGCAGTATCTGAAAATGAGAGCTTTGCAAGGCTTACGGCGGCGGCTTTTACTATGGAGTACAACAGTGAAATATCTTTTTTGGACGATATTAAAACCGCAGTAAGCGAGGCTGTTACAAACTGCATTGTTCACGCTTACGGCGGCAGGGGCGGCTGCATTTTAATGGAGCTGAAAACAGACGGCATTACTCTTTACATAACAATTACTGATTTTGGCATAGGCATTGAGGATATTGAAAAGGCAAGAACGCCTTTGTTTTCATCCAAGCCATCACAAAACCGTGCAGGCATAGGCTTTACGGTAATGGAAACATTTATGGACAGTGTAGAAGTAACCTCGGAGAAAAACAGCTTTACAACAGTTAAAATGGAAAAAGCCATAAGGGTGACGCCTGATGAAGAATGATGATGAAACAAGGGAACTTATTAAAAAGGCTCAGCAGGGCAGCAGAAAGGCAATGGAGGAGCTTATTAACGATAATATGGGACTTATTAAAAGTATAGCCGCAAGGTTTGCAAAAAGAGGTACGGACACGGATGACCTTTTTCAAATAGGGGCAATGGGTTTTATAAAGTGCATACAAAAATTTAATTTTAACTATGATGTTAAGCTTTCCACCTATGCAGTGCCTATGATAATGGGCGAGATAAAGCGGTTTTTGAGAGATGACGGGAAAATAAAGGTTTCCCGAAGCCTGAAGGAGCTTGCGGTAAAGGCAAAATATTTAAGCGATGACATAAAAAAGGCTACGGGAAGAGAGCCTACGGCAGAGGAAATCGCAAAAGAGCTGAATGTTAAAAAAGAAGAGATCGTTCTGGCTTTGGAGGCGGCAGGAGAGCCTGAATCCTTAGATGCAAAGCTATACGGAGGAGAAAACGGCGATGTAAGCAAGTTAGACAGAGTTATGGCGCAAAGCAGCAGTGACGCCATAGATAACGGTATTATGCTGAAACAGGCTATAGGGGGACTCAGTTTAAGGGACAGGCAGATTATTGAGCTGAGGTATTTTCAAGACCGCACCCAAACGGAAATCTCCCGTATGATAGGCATTTCTCAGGTGCAGGTTTCCCGTATAGAAAAGCGAATACTCAAATCTTTGAGGGAAAAGCTTTTATAAACAGATTGATTTTTTTTGTTTGGTTTGGTATAATTTATTTATAAAATATTTGTACTTTAGCCGTACATAAGATGAAAGGGATTTATTATGAACAAACTTATTAAAAGGTTTGCGGCAATTACAGTTGCCTGTTCTTTAACAGGGGTTAATGTTTTGGCGGCAGACGAAATTTCCGTTAAGCTGAACGGAGAAAATGTTGTTTTCAGCTCATCTCAGCCTGTTATTATTGATGGAAGAACTCTTATTCCTTTAAGAGGTGTTTTTGAAAAACTTGGCTATGAAATTACTTGGGACGGAGCAGCAAAAACCGCTGTATTTACAAGCTCCGAAAACACTATTAGGGTAACGGCAGGCAGCAATGTTTTTGTTATGAACGGAGAGGACAGGTCTTTGGACGTGCCTGCTCAAATTATTGACGGGGCAATGCTTTTGCCTTTAAGAGCTGTGGGAGAGGCATCGGGACTGGAGGTTAAATGGGACGGAAACACCAAAACCGTTGATTTAAGCGAAGGTGTAAGCTCCGAAGATACCGGCGAAACCGCAACGGAAACTACTTCTGCGGTTGAAGATAATATTTCCGAAACGGAACTTAAAACAGTTAAGGACTATGCAACAGCTTATATTAATGACTATAAGTACAAGCTTATATTTACAAATTTTCTAAACTTCAAAGAACATATTATACAAAGGTTGAAAGGGCCTATGGGAAATATGAGTTTTGCCGATGAACTGAAGGATATTGAAAACGAGGATAATGAAGTTAAAAAAGGTCACTTAAATATAATTGAGAGAATAGAAGCGGGCAGCTTGGACAAAGAGCTTAAAGAGGGTTTAATAAGTTTTTTTAATTATAATATTGAAAGTGATGAATTTTCCAAAGATTTAAGCACATCGGAAAAGTATGCCGATATGGACACGGATACCTTTATAAAAGCAATTGAGGATTTTACGGCAAAGGGAAAAGCAACTACAGATAATTATAAAAAGGCTGTTAATAATTTTAAAAGTAATATGAAGTCCTATGTGAGTGATGAGGAATTTTCCAAATATTTTTACAGTTTAGATGAACTTGACGCAAACAAGAAAAATGAAGTTGAGGCTTATTTTGAAGAAATAGGTAAGGTTGTTAATGAAAACTGCAACAAAATATTCGAAACTGATGAGTGGAAGGTTGACGACCTTAAAAATGCTGCAAACGAAATAAGGAATAAACTTATATCAACCCCAACACCTGATATTTGCATATTGGAAAGAGAGATTATGCTTAAAGCCTGCGACAACCTTGAAACAATGGCAAATGACATTGAATCGGGCTTTGACGAAGGCAAGGCTTATGCCGAGCATACCGTGGAATTTTATACCTCATTAATAACCTTTGATATGTGTTTTTTAAGTACTTTGGGAGATAAATATTATGACTGCCTCAAAGACAGCAAAGAAATTATTGAAAAATATTTTGAGGACTTTGACGAGTTTGAAAATGTTTTGA
>CAYMAA010000127.1:0-3735 GCA_964388305.1 uncultured Lachnospiraceae bacterium
TATGACGATTTTTTGGCGGCAAAGGAAAGATATTTAAGCGGCAGCTAAGCATTAGGGAAAACGGCTATGGTAATTAAAAATAACAAGCTTTATGAATATATAGATAATATTTTGCCTATGCGCAAGGGCGCTTTGGGAGAGGTGCAAAGCTACGGCTATAAAAACGGTTATCCCATAATACCCAAGGACAGTGTTGGCATTATGGCTGTTATTTTGGGACTTTTGCAGCCAAGGGATATTTTGGAGTTAGGCACGGCTATAGGCTTTTCCGCCTGTTTTATGACAGACTTTCTGCAAAAGGGCGGAAAAGTAACCACCGTGGACAGGTATCCCCAAATGATTGAGGAAGCAAAGGAGAACATAAAGCGCCTTGGCAAAACCGACTGTATAAGAATGATTGAGGGAGATATTAACGAAGTGGTTGCCAATTTAAGAGGCAGCTTTGACCTTATTTTTATGGACGGAGGAAAGGGGCAGTACATTAACATTTTAGATGACTGCCTGCGTCTTTTAAGAAAGGGCGGTATACTTATTGCGGACGATGTGCTTTTGGACGGGGAGCTTGGAAACGAACGCTTGGAGGTTAAACGGCGAAACCGCACCTCATGGAGCAGGCTGAGAGAGTTTTTGTCGGCTTTATGCAGTAATGAGGATTTGGAAGTAAGCATATTAACAATAGGCGGCGGAATGGCTGTTTGCAGAAAGAAGAGGTAATATGAGAAAACCCGAGCTTTTATCTCCTGCAGGGGATTTGGAAAAACTTAAAATTGCCGTAAATTACGGCGCTGATGCTGTATATGTCGGCGGCGAGAGCTTTGGACTGAGAGCAAAGGCGAAAAACTTTACATTAAAGGAAATGGCGGAAGGGGTGGAGTATGCTCACAGCCATGGCGCAAAGGTTTATGTTACGGCAAATATATTTGCGCATAATAACGACTTTGAGGGTATGGCGGAATATTTTAAGGAGCTTGATAAAATAAATGTTGATGCGGTGCTTGCGGCAGACCCGGGGGTGTTTTCCGTACTGCGTAAGTCGGCGCCTAATATGCCCGTACACATAAGCACACAGGCAAACAATACAAACTATCATACGGCGGAATTTTGGAAGAGCCTCGGTGCGGAGAGAATTGTGGCGGCAAGAGAGCTTTCCATGGAGGAAATAGGTGAAATTACTAAAAATACGGATATTGAGCTTGAGGCATTTGTTCACGGGGCAATGTGCATATCCTACTCGGGCAGGTGTTTGCTTTCCGCATACTTTACGGGCAGAGATGCCAACAAGGGAGAGTGTACTCACCCGTGCAGATGGAAGTATTATATTACCGAAGCCACAAGAGAGGGAGAGTTTTTGCCCGTAAACGAGGACGAAAGGGGAACATATATTTTCAACTCTAAGGATTTGTGTATGATAGAGTATATACCCGAGCTTGTTAATGCAGGTGTTATGAGCTTTAAAATAGAGGGAAGAATTAAAACCGCATATTATGTTGCCGTTGTTACGAAAATTTACAGAGAAGCAATAGACGATTATTTTAAAAGTCCCAAATTGTATGAGAGTAAAAAAGAATATTATATTGAAGAGGTAAAAAAGGCAAGCTACAGAGGGTTTACAACAGGCTTTTATTTTGGCAAACCCACTCACGAAGGTCAGGTTTACGGAAATTCCGCATATATTAAGGAATATGACTTTGTGGGATTAGTTAAGGAGTACGATAGCCAAAGGGGTGTTGCCATTATAGAACAGAGAAATAAATTTGTTGTAGGCGACGAGGTTGAGTTTTTATGCGCAGGCAGAGATAATTTTAAAATAAAAATAAGCTCCATAACTGATATGGAGGGCAATGACAGAGAGTCCGCTCCTCACGCACAGGAGCTTGTTAAAATTCCTGTTGACAGAGAGGTAAAGCAAATGGATATTATGAGGAGAAAGGTTAAATGAAAAAAATAATTAAATACGGCGTTACCGCTTTTGGTTTGGCTTGGACTCTTTTATTTTTGTATCTTTGCACCAAAAGCAACTTTAATTTAGGAAATTTGCTTGTTGTTTTGCTTGGAGTTATTATAACGGTGTGGTGTCACCTGCCCCAAAACAGTATTATAATTATTGCAAAGGCTTTTTTCCTTGTGGGGTGCTGCGCTTATATTATTATAGGAATTTTTATATACACACAGGGTCAAAAGCAGGACGTTACATTTGAAGAAGATGCTGTTGTGGTGCTTGGCTGCGGTGTTAGGGGAACTGTTCCCACACTGGATTTAAAGCTTCGGCTGGACAAAGCCATTGAATACAGCGATAAAAACAGCGGCTGTGTTATTTGCGTTTGCGGAGGACAGGGCCCGGGAGAGGATATACCCGAGGCTGAGGCTATGAAAGCATACCTTATTGAAAAGGGCATTGATGAGAACAGAATTGTTGTTGAGGATAAGTCGGCGTCCACTTACGAAAATTTTAAGTTTGCAAAAGAGCTTTTGGACGAGCATTTTAATAATGTGGACTACTCCATTGTTTATATTACAAACGATTTTCATACATACAGAGCAGGACTTTACGCAAAGGAGTCGGGTTTTAAGGAAATAAACAGCTATCCCACAAAAACCAATGCTTATTCCGCTATACAAAACTATATGAGAGAGGTTTTGGCGGTGGTTTATAAGGTTGTGCTTGACTGAGGGGTAACGGTATATAATATTTTTATAAAAATATAAATAATATTACGGAGGATTTACTTATGAAAAATCGTTTTTTTATTAGCGTTTTAACTTTTTTGTTTGCACTAAATTGTTTTTCCGTCATTGCATTTTGTGAGGATAGTGAAAACAATTGTTATTGGATGAATTACGGTGTTGCAGTTTTAGACGGAAACAATATTACTCAAGGAAATGAGTATTTATTTGTATTAAACAACAGTAAGGGACAGGTAACAACAAAAAAATGTATGTTGGCGGAATATGCCTACAGAATTTGCACAGATTTTTCTCAAGATATTAAAACAGCAGGCTCAGATTTTTACACATTCGGTGTATATAATGAAAATAATGAGTTGATCGGTACTTGCGACAGATTTTATTTTGGTGACGGCGGAATAGGACTTGGAGATGATAATACATCAACCGATGGAATATGCGGAAATGAAATTGTTGTAAAAGCCGTAACAAACGATTTGCCGTATTTTTGGAAGTATTATGTAAGTAACAGCGAGGTTTTTTCCGTTAAAAGCACAAGTATTACAGACTACTATGAGGGTTATGAATACGAAAATGATGATTTTAACGCTGGGACTGATGTTTATACTCAATACGTTTTTACTCCGTTAAAAAAGGGAACAGCCGAAATAACATTTGTTTACGGTACGGGAGAAGCGGACAGCAAAAGCAAAGTATATAAATTAATCTGCAATGCGGACGAAGAGCTTAACATAGTTCTTGCAGAAAAAAACGAGTATGAATTTGTATGCGGTGATGTTGACAATGACGGAAAGCTGACAGCCGCCGATTCCGCTTTGATTTTAAAAAAGGTTATAAACAGTGCGGCTTCTTTTTCAGCCGAAATACCCGAACAAAACCGGTTAATCATTGCAGATGCTGACTTTAACGGCGTTTTGACAGCCAATGATGCAGCAATCATTTTATACAAAACAGTAAATTAAAATTATATAATATTTTTAATAGACAAGAATAGCATTAACAAGGATGGACTTAAAGAAGTATTATCAATTGAAATTGGTAATAACGAGA
>CAYMAA010000128.1:0-3679 GCA_964388305.1 uncultured Lachnospiraceae bacterium
GTTAAAAAAGCAAACGGTATTTTTACTTTAACTGTTGTACTTGGGGCGGCAGCAGCCTGTTTGTGTATTGCTTTGGGCTTTTTTGGAGGAAACCGACTTGCCTATGCTTTGGGTGCGGACGAAAATATTTTTGAAATGACCGTTACATATTTAAGAGTGCTGCTTATGTTTTCTCCTGCATTTATTTTTAATAACATATTAAGCAGCTTTGTGAGAAATTTGGGTCTGCCCGGAACAGCCATGACCGCAATGATTGCAGGAAGTTTTGCAAACATAGTTTTTGACTATATATTTATATTCCCCCTTAAAATGGGAATTTTTGGCGCTGTAATTGCAACGGTTTTTTCACCTGTAATAAGTATTTTAATAAACAGTATAAGCTGCTTATATTATAATAAAAAAATTCAATTTGATATAAGTGGAATTAACGCTAAAGATGTGTTTTCGATAGTTGGTGTAGGTCTGCCATCTTTTATTTCGGAAATTGCATCGGGAGTTGTTATATTTGTTTTTAATTATATAATTTTTGATTTAAAAGGAAATATGGGAATTGCCGCTTACGGTATTGTTGCAAATATATCCATAGTTATAGCTGCCATATTTACGGGAATGGGTCAGGGCATTCAGCCCCTTATAAGCAGAGAATACGGCAAATGCAATATGTTGGGAGTTAAAAAAATATATAAATATGCCATAAAAATGCTTTTTGTTTTGTCGGGTACGGTTTATGCCTTAATTTTTGTTCTTTCTCCTCAAATTGCAATGCTGTTTAATAAAGATGGTGGATACGATTTGGAAACCACTGCTGTTTTGGGGCTAAAGCTGTACTTCACCGCAATATTGTTTATGGGCTTTAACATTATAATGACAATGTATTTTGCCGCCATGGAAAAACAGCTTGCGGCACAAATAATATCCCTTATGCGTGGCATTTTGGTTATTGTACCCTGTGCCTTTATAATGTCCTTTTTGTGGAAAGAATGGGGACTGTGGCTTTCATTTACAATAACAGAATTTATAACAGCAGCTTTCATTTGTATCACAAACAGACAAAAATTAATATTTGCATAAAATGATAAGCGGTATTACGCAAAAAATACGGACTGCCGAATGACAAGCATTTTGTCTTATTCGGCAGTCTTTTTAAGCTACTCTCTAATTTGACCGTTGCCAAATATTATAAACTTTGTTGTTGTAAGCGCCTTTAAGCCCATTGGCCCTCTTGCGTGGAGCTTTTGGGTGGATATGCCTATTTCTGCGCCATAGCCAAACTCATTGCCGTCAGTAAAGCGTGTTGAGGCATTTACATAAACGGCGGCGGAGTCTACTTTGTTTGTAAATTCCATTGCCTTTGCATAATCGTTTGTTATAATTGCCTCGGAATGACCTGTGGAATATTTATCTATATGCTCTATCGCCTCTTGTATGTTTTTAACAACCTTTACGGAAATTATATAATCTAAAAACTCAGTGGCATAATCTTCTTCCGTAGCAGGAATAATATTAAAGCCTTTACATATTTCAACGGTTTTTTCACAACCTCTTATTTCCACACCTTTTTCCGTAAGAGCCTTTGCCGCCGCAGGCAAAAACATTGGAGCAGTTTTTTCATCAACCAAAAGAGATTCCGCCGCATTACATACCCCGGGACGCTGCGTTTTTGCATTTATAAGAATGCTGAGAGCCATTTCAATATCAGCGGATTTTTCCACATATATATGACAGTTTCCAACGCCTGTTTCTATTACGGGAACGGTAGAGTTTTGCACAACAGATTGAATTAAACCTCTTCCCCCTCTGGGAATTAAAACGTCCACATAATCATTAAGACGCATAAGCTCTGTTGCGGATTTACGGGAGGTATCTTCCACAAGCTGTACAATATTCGGGTCAAAGCCTGCCTGTTTTATTGCGTTTGCAAAAACCTCAATAATTTTTTTGTTGGAGTTTATGGCATCCGAGCCGCCTTTTAATATTGCCGCATTGCCGGACTTTAAGCATAAACCGAAAGCGTCGCTTGTTACATTTGGTCTTGCCTCATAAATAATTGCAACAACCCCCATGGGAACACGCTTTTTTCCCACAACAAGACCGTTAGGCAGTGTGTTCATTTCCAAAACCTCTCCAATAGGGTCGGGCAAAGCCGCTACCTGAACAAGACCCTCTGCCATGGCGTCAATTCTTGCTTTATTTAATGTAAGTCTGTCTATAAGAGGTGCGGAAGTGCCTGCCTGTTTGGCATTTTCCACATCTGCTTTGTTCGCTGTTATAATTTCATCACTGCTTTTAATAAGCGCCTGTGCGGCTAAATTTAAAAGCCTGTTTTTTTCTCCCGTTGTAAGCGCCGCAGTAATCTTAGCTGCCGCCCTTGCATTTTTGCCTGTTGTTAAAATATCCATAATAATCACCTCTGTTTATTAATCGGTTATAATTTTATCAAGCTGTATATCGTATATGTCTGTAGGCACATTTTTAATTAATTGCTGTTTAAAGCAAACTCCTATATTGCATAGGGTTTTGTATTTTGAAAGATACCGGTCATAATATCCTCCCCCGTAGCCAAGCCTCCGCCCCTCTTTGGAAAATGCCAGGCCGGGCGCTATAAAAAGAGCGCTTTCGGTAGGGGTTACTATGTTTTTTTCGTCATATACGGGTTCTTTAATTCCGTAGGAGTTTTCAATAAGACCCGACAGTGAATTTATTTTTATAAATACCATTTCCCCCTTATTTTGAGTAATATATGGCAGGGCAACGGTTTTTCCTTCATTTAATGCAAAATTTATAAAGTCCTCAGTTATTACCTCGGCGCCAAAGCTTAAATATGTAAAAATTTCTTTGCACCTTTTGTACTCCTCAAGAGCAATAATCCTATTAAAAATTATTCCGCTCCCTATTATGCGTTCCTCCTCGGGTATGCTCCTTCTTATTAATTTCATATTTTTCCTAAGTTGATTTTTATCCATTTTTTGCGCCTAAAAAAAGTGTGCCTACAGCCTTTCCCTCTGCTATTTTATATATAATTTCTGGGTTATCTCCCTTTGCGATAACCAAATCGCACCCCTTTGCGGTTACTTTTATTGCCGCCTGTACCTTTGTAGCCATACCGCCTGTGCCTAAATAAGATGATGAACCGCCCGCTTTGCTTATAATATCATCGCTTATGTTTTTAACAACGCTTATAAGCCTTGCGGTTTTGTCCTTGTTAGGGTCGGCGGTATACATTCCGTCTATGTCCGAAAGAAGAATTAACAAATCCCCCTCTATAAGCTCCGTAACAAATGAGGCAAGAGTGTCGTTATCGGAAAATTCGTTAAGCTCTTCCGTTGCTATTGTATCATTTT
The DNA here is from genome assembly GCA_964388305.1 of uncultured Lachnospiraceae bacterium. Classification (GTDB taxonomy): domain Bacteria; phylum Bacillota; class Clostridia; order Lachnospirales; family CAG-274; genus JAJQCI01. The sequence continues at coordinate 3,342 of CAYMAA010000128.1, forward strand.
CATTTACAATGGGTATAACATTCATTTCCAAAAGCCTTTCTAATGTATTTCTTACATTTTCTTTTTTGCGGCTATAGCTGAAAACGTCCTTTGTTATAAGAATTTGAGCAACCCTTTGGTTATATTCATTAAAGCTCTTTTCATAATACTGCATTAAAATTGCCTGCCCTACGGCGGAGGACGCCTGCTTGCCTATAATATCTCTGGGCCGCTCTTTAAGCCCCAAACGCTTTGCGCCTACCGCAATAGCTCCCGAAGATACCAGTATAACCTCTCTGCCGCTGTTGCGTAAATCCGTTAAAACCGCCGCTAACCTGTTAAATCGGCGGAAGTTAATG
>CAYMAA010000129.1:0-3602 GCA_964388305.1 uncultured Lachnospiraceae bacterium
TGCATCTCTAATATTAAGCCTAACTATTGTGCCGCCGTTGTTGCCCTTTACGTTAAGTCCCAATGATGTCGGCGTTCCGCTAACGGAAACAGGTGAAGGAAAGCTTGCGTAAGCGCACTGAACGGAGCTTGTATTAGGTAAAAACTTATAGCTGAGCCTTAAGCTTGCTTTTCCGCTTGTGCCGACACCGTAGCCAATGCCCGCTTCTCCGCTGAAACCTCCGTTTTCGGGAAACTTCAAAAACCGAATGCCATACATATTTTCAAAATTATTTATAACTGTATCTGTTTTACCGACAAATACCTTACCGCTGCCTATGGCATTTCCGCAAACTGCGCTAATAACAGCTTCCCCTGTGCCCGTTGCGACAAAATAGCCGTCACTGTCAATATATCCTATCTCAGGGGTTGCGCATTCCAGTTTGGTTTTGCTCATATCCACATCTCTGCCGCCAAATCCGTCCTTATTATATTGTCTGACATTTATTTTTGTGGATTGACCTACGTCTATTATGGTTGTTGATGCTTGAACCTCAAGGTTGGAAATTTCCGAAACTACGGTAATATCAAACTCTCCCGTAATTTCCGTACCGTCACCTTTTGTGCTGTGGGCGATAATTTTTCCCGTTCCCTCTGAAGAGGGGGTAAAGCTGCTTCCATCAAAAGAACCCTCCACACCCTCAACGGTGTATGTGACGGCGCTTTCCGAAAGCGTCATTGGGTTGTACAAATCGTCATAAGCCTTAAAGCTCAGATTATAGTTAAGACCGTTTACCAAAACATTATCTTCCGCCGAGGTGGACGCCTCTATATAACCCAAACCCGTTGCCGTGCCTACGGATTTTATGCCTACCGCATTTGCAACGGCTCTTTGACCTCCGTCCGAGGGGGTATTTACAACCTTTAGTTCTTCCGTGCCGTTTGGTTTAATTGTCATGGTAGTTGAGCCGCCGCCGTCAAGCTGAATTGCATCATAAGCGCCCATTTCACGCATAATGGTTGAACATTCATAGGTTGTTGCGCCAATGCCCTTAACTCTGCCGTCTATACACAATATGTAAATTTTGCTTTTATCCTGACTTACACCTATACAGGTGCGGGGACTTCTTGACGATGGGGTTATAATTTCCCCCTGAGCAACCGTTTCTCCGTTTCTTAAAATTTCTCCCCCGCCCGAAATACCGAAATCCACGGTTTTAAGGGATTTATCGGGACGAAACAAAAACGTGCCGTTTTCCACATAGCTTACAGGCTGACCAACTGCATAATACTCAATTTTAGCTTTTCTCGTGGCATCGTTCATAACTATTATGTATCCGTTTTCAGGCACTTCAACGGTTTCCCCCGGCGAGGATATGTAAGAAATAACTCCCTCTGTAACAACAATTTTTGTAAGAGAACCATAGCGTTTGTCCAAATCCGCCGTGGAGCTTATCGCCTGTCTGTCAAAATAAACAGGCTTGCTGAAACCCGAAACCTTATTTTTGCCCGCAAGCTCTATAACAGTTGTGTCGGAATTATAGAAGCCAACAGTGGTTTTTAAATAATCCACAAAGGGTATACCCGTTTCATCAATAAAAAAGCCTGCGTAATTGTTGGCGTCCGCATTATAGTAGTTTTGTGTTTCTTCAAGCTGACCTCCGTCTATAACCTGACCCATAGACGACTGAGGATTGCCGCCGCCGAAATAATCCCCGTTTACCGCAGCAACAACTCCGTTTTCAGAAGAAATTGCCAAGGTGCTTTCCTTTAAACCGTATTCCGACGTGGATTTAATAACATCTAAATCCACATTTTCATCATTTGCGTCTATTGTCAGCGCATACATATAAAGCCAGCCGTTTTTTGTCATTCTTGTAATTTCATCGTAGGTAACGCCTCTTGTAATAATCTGACTCTTTTTTGTTTCATATATAAGGCTGTCGTCCGCCAAGACGTTTAAACACATTGCTCCGCTAATTAAGGATAAAGCGCATAAGCTGCCCGCAATCAGCTTTTTAAAACATTTCACAAATATCCACTCCCTTGTTTTTTTAAAATTTCGCACTTATAGCAAATATATTATACTATATTTTTATTATAAAAGATAGTCAATTAATCATTTTTTAATACTTTTGTAATATTTTTGCAACATTATAAAGCGCTTTCATATCATCTAATGAAAACCTTATGGTTACATAACAGCAGGCAAAATGATTTTAAATACAGTTCCCTCGCCCAAAACGCTTTCCGTTTCAATTTTGCCATTATGAACATCACAAATATATTTTGCTATTGAAAGACCAAGACCTGTGCCGGGTATTTGCTTATTTCTGGACTTGTCGCCTCTGTAAAATCTTTCAAATATGTGAGGTATATCCTCCTCCGATATGCCTATGCCGAAATCCTTTATTTCAATAACAGCATTGCTTTCGTCCCGTCCATAAAGCCTTATTTCTATGCTTTTACTGTCCGGTTTACTGTATTTGACCGCATTTTCAATAAAAATATAAATCAATTGTTTAATAAGGTTTTCATCTGCGCATATATTAAAGCTTCCTTCGTGGCTGTAATTAATTTTTATCCTGTTGCTAACCTCTGCGTCCTTTATTACCTCTTCCAAAAGACTGTTCAGGTTAAAAACAGTTTTTACAATTTCATCTTTTTTCTTTTCGCCCCTCGCAAGATAAAGCATTTGATTTACAAGCTTTGCCATATATTCCGTTTCCGACTTTATGGAGTTTATTGACTCATCAAGCACTTCCGGGTCGTCTTTGCCCCATCTGCACATTAGGTTTGCATAGCCTTGAATAACGGATATAGGCGTTCGCAGCTCGTGGGAGGCATCTGAAATAAACTGCTTTTGATTTTCAAAGGAGCTTTCAAGTCTTGCGATCATATCATTAAAGGTTATTGCCAAATCTTTAATTTCATCGTCGGATTCCGGCACATCAATTCTTAAATTAAGGTCGGAAAGACTTATTTTTTCTGCCGTATCTGTTATATCTCTGACAGGCTTTAAAAACTTTTTGCTTATAATCACTCCGATAAAATAAGAAAATATAATACCAAGTATATTTACAACAATAAACAATATGCTTAAAAATCTTAGCAGATTAGCTTCACTTTCATATAATCTGAATGCCTGTATTGTATACCTGATTTTGTTATACTCAAAGCTTTCTTCACAATAAAGATACTGCTTATCCATAAATGTATATTTTTTAAGTGTAAGCTTGCCGTTTTCCGCTGATGGATTAGGCGTCATATCGGGATTGGTTGCCGCATCGGAAAGACTGCTGTTAATAAGCACTCTTGCTTCAATGGCATTGCTGTTGATTATTTGGGAAAGATTTTCAGAAGTTACCTTTCCTCCATCCGTAATAAACTGCTCTACCTTTTCTATGGTTTTTAAAAGCTCTTTTTTTGAGGTATCCTTATAATAATACCTTAAATTTGTAAATATAAATACGGAAGAAAGAATTAATACAACAGTAAAAACACCGGCATATAAAAATGTAATCTTTTTACTTATTGGTATACGTTTGAAATTTTTATTAATTTTATACTTTATTTTTTTTACCATAAATATGCCGCCTTAAAACCTATAATTGTTTATTTGTT
>CAYMAA010000130.1:0-3415 GCA_964388305.1 uncultured Lachnospiraceae bacterium
TCTTAAATCCGTGGGAATGGCTCCCTACATAAACGCAATGCCCGCACAGCTTTCCGGAGGACAGAAGCAGCGTGTGGCTATAGCAAGAGGACTGTGTATGAAGCCTGAGGTTTTACTTTTTGATGAGCCTACAAGCGCTCTTGACCCCGAAATGGTGGGTGAGGTTTTAAATGTTATGAAAAAGCTTGCAAAAACAGGACTTACAATGCTTATTGTGACTCACGAGATGGGTTTTGCGAGAGATGTTTCCAACAGGGTTTTATTTATGGATAAGGGTTATATTTTGGAGGACGCTCCTCCGGAAAAATTTTTCACAAACCCTAAAAATGAGCGTACAAAGGAGTTTTTGTCACGTTATATGGCAGGTTAGGAGGAGAAAAAATGGATAATTTTGTTGTTACATTTGCAAGAGGCTTTGGTTCAGGGGGAAAAGCCATTGCTTCAAAGCTTGCCGCAGATTTGGGTATTCACTGCTATGAAAACAGAATACTAACACTTGCATCTCAAATGAGCGGACTTAATAAAAAGCTTTTTGACGAGGTGAATGAGAAAATTCGTGCAAACGGCGGTTTTTCTTCATTTATGAGAGGACTTCCGAGAGCAAGACATTACATTTCAAGAAACGAGCGGTTTGTTTCCGACGATAAGCTCTTTGAGTTTCAAAAGCAGATTATAGAAAACCTTGCGGACACTGAATCCTGCGTTATTGTGGGAAAATGCGCCGATCACATTTTGCGGGGGCGTGCAAATGTTGTGAGCATATATATTGAGGCTCCCAGAGATTACTGCATTAAACGCACAATGGAGAATATGAAGGTTTCAAAGGCTGTTGCGGAAGCCACAATTAAGCAGACGGACAAATTTCGTGCCGATTATTACAATTATTATACGGGAGGTAATTACTGGACAAACCCCGTAAATTATGATATGACGCTCAACAGCGAGAAGGTCGGCATTGAAACCTGTGTTGAAATTATAAAGTATTATTTAAAATTAAAAAATTTAATAAAAGGGTGATTAAATATGCTGTTAAAGGAAACAGGACTTAAAGCAAAGGATATTAAGGAAAAGGTAAACGAGTATATGGTGGAAACATACGAGCGTTTCGACTTTTTGGCGGAAACCTCCAAGGGTATGTACATTTATGATGAAAACGGCAAGGAGTATTTGGATTTTTATGCGGGTATTGCCGTAAACTCCGTGGGAAACTGCAACGAAAAAGTTGTGGCGGCTGTTAAGGAGCAGGCAGGGCAGCTTATGCAGACATTTAACTATCCTTACACAGTGCCGCAGGCGCTGCTTGCCGAAAAGGTGTGCAAGGCTACAGGAATGGATAAAATATTTTATCAGAACTCAGGTACGGAAGCTAATGAAGCAATGATTAAAATGGCGAGAAAGTACGGCGTTGACAATTACGGGCCTAACAGATATAATATTGTTACGGCGGAAAAGTCCTTTCACGGCAGAACATTTGGGGCGATGAGCGCTACGGGTCAGCCTGATAGCGCCTGTCAAGAGGGGTTTGGCGGAATGGTGCCCGGCTTTACTTATGCGGAGTATAACAACCTTGAAGCATTTAAAAATGCCTGTACGGAAAACACAATAGGAATTATGGTAGAGCCTGTTCAGGGCGAGGGCGGCGTAAACCCGGCAACACAGGATTTTATGAAAGGACTGCGAGGTTTTTGCGATGAAAACAATATACTGCTGCTTCTTGACGAGGTTCAAACAGGGTGGTGCAGAACAGGGGCGGTAATGAGCTATATGAACTATGGCATTAAGCCGGACATTGTTTCCATGGCAAAGGCTATGGGCGGAGGTATGCCCATTGGAGCAATTTGCGCAAAAAAGGAGGTTGCGAAAGCGTTTACAATGGGTTCTCACGGAACAACCTTTGGCGGACACCCTGTTTGCTGTGCGGCGGCTCTTGCGGCTGTTACGGAGCTTTTGGACAGAAACCTTGCGGATAATGCCAAAAAAACGGGCGGTTATTTTATGGAGCTTTTAGGCGCACTGCCTTACATTAAAGAGGTGAGAGGGCAGGGACTGCTGGTAGGTGTTGAGTTTGAGAACGGCATAAACAGTGTTGATGTTAAACACGCCTGCTTTAACAGAGGCTTGCTTATAACAGCCATAGGAACGAATATTATTCGTATGATACCGCCGCTTATTGTTACGGAAAAGGACTGCGATGCGGCATTTAAAATTATTAAGGAGGCAGTTTTGGAGGTATATGAAAAATAATATTAATTTTGAGTATTATGTGCCTGTAAACATTTTGTTTGGAAACGGTAAGGCGGATACTGCCGGTGAAGCCGTTAAGCCATACGGCAAAAGAGCCTTAATTGTTACAGGCGGAAGCAGCGCAAAAAAATCCGGTCTATATGACCGTGTAAAAAATCAGCTTAACAGCAGCGGAATTGAAACTGTTTTGTTTGACAAGGTGAGTCAAAACCCGCTTACAACAACAGCCAATGAGGGAGCAAACCTTGCAAAAGAGGAAAAATGCGATGTTGTTGTGGCTGTCGGCGGCGGCAGTGTAATGGACTGCGGAAAGGCGATAGCTTTTCTTGCCGTAAATAAAGGTGATATAAACGATTATATATTTAACATTTTAAAAAGCGACAATGCCTTGCCGCTTGTGTGTATTCCCACAACCTGCGGAACAGGAAGCGAGGGTAACGGGTTTGCTGTTTTAACAAATCCCGAAACGGGGGATAAAAAATCCTTGCGGTGCAAGGCGATTATACCAAAGGTATCTATTGTTGACCCTCAATGTATGATGACTATGCCTAAAGGTGTGCTTGCGGCTGTTGGCTTTGATGCTCTTTGCCATAACATTGAAGCGTATGTTTCAAGGGCGGCACAGCCTTTCAGCGATGCTTTGAGTCTTTACGCAGTCAAGCTTTTAGCCGATAATTTGGCAAAGGTATATAATGACCCTACGGATTGCGAGGGGTGGGAGAAAATAACTCTTGCCAGCACTATTGGAGGTATGGTTATTTATACCGCCGGTGTTACTTTGGCTCACGGAATGGAACACCCTGCGAGCGGACTGAAAAATATAGTTCACGGTAAAGGCTTGGCGGCAATTATGCCTGTTGTTGCGGACGTATCCTATAAGGGCAGTTTAAAGAAATATACGGATATTGCTAATTGCTTTGGCTTTAATGCCGGAGAAAGCTGCGGAAAAGCAATTCGCCGATTGTTGCGGAAAATTGACATGAATATAGGTCTGTCGGATTTGGGAATTGATAAAAGCGATGTGGCGTGGATGGCTGAAAACTGTATGAAAGTTTCGGCAGGAAGCATTGCAAACAACCCCGTTATATTCACACAAGAGGAAATAGAACAGCTTTATTTAAAGGCTTTGTAAAAAAAGTCCCCTTGCCTATTAGGCAGGGGGAGTTGCTTA
>CAYMAA010000131.1:0-3410 GCA_964388305.1 uncultured Lachnospiraceae bacterium
ATGGCTTCGCCATTTCCGCCGCCCCCTTTCGCAACCGCAGGCAAGCGCAAGCTCTTTTGTTTTGTTTTATTTGTTTTATTTGTTTTATTTGTTTAGTTTATTTTATAAGTTATAAACTGCTGTCCTTTCTTTTTTGAAATTCAAAGCAAAAATGTGTCTGCAAAAACTCAGGAGCCAAATGTACAACAGCAGGCAGGAGCTTTTGGTAGCTGCCGGGTATAATAACTCCCCGTTCTTTAAACATTTGTTCAATAGCATAATAAGCGCATTTTTCCGCATCAAGTCCTTTTGTTGCAAAACGCACTCCTGCCCGTTTATTAAACCGTGTGGCAACAGGCCCGGGGCAAAGCACACCGCAGTAAACAGGACTTTTTTTACGTTTAAGCTCTTCCCTTACAGCCATGGTAAGTCTGTAAACGTAAGCCTTTGTTCCATAATAAGCAGCCATCATCGGCCCGGGCAAAAACGCTGCCAACGAGGCTACATTTAATATATATCCATATCCACGCTCAACAAAACGCTTTAAAAACAGCTTTGTAAAAATATGCACGGCCTTTATATTGAGGTCTATCATATTAAGCTCATTTTCCAAATCCCCCTCATCAAATGCCCCAAACTCTCCAAAGCCTGCATTATTAATTACAACCTCAATCTGTTCATCTTTTATGCTTTCATATACTCTCAAACATTCTTCCTTTTTGGATAAATCCGCTTTTATAACAGTGGTTTTTGTTTTAAAATCCCTTGCCGCCATATTTAGCTTTTCTTCGTTTCTTGCAACAATTATTGTATCAAAACCCATTTCAGAAAGAGCTTTAGCCATATAATAACCTATTCCGCCGCTTGCTCCCGTAATTAATGCAGCCATTTTTCAGCCTCCCTTAAAAGAATTTCTCTGTTGTTATTATTCGGTTCTTTAAGCACATAATCAACAAGCCTGTTTATAGTCTTTCCGATTTCTTCCCCCTTAAAACCAAGCAAAGCAATGTCTTTTCCATTTACTGCCAGCTCCTTTTTTGTAAATGGCTTCTTATCCTTTAAGTACTCCCAAGCCTTTTCAATGTTATCCTGCCCCATTGCTTTTTTTATGTCAAAAAGCCGAACAACGCTTTCTCTTCCTATTTCCGAAAGCAGTTTTCTTAAACCGTACTCATTCAAATCAATTTTGTCATAATAGTGTTCGGTCAAAACCGTTATTTCCTTTATCTGCATATTGGAAAGCCTCATTTCTCTCAAAACACTTTCCAAATTTTCCTCATCAGCCATAATAACAGCCATTGCCTCAATTTCATCTTTTGCTATTTTGCCTAAAAGCTGTTCAATATCTTTTCCCCGTTCATTTAAAGCGTTGTCTATTTGAGGCGCACAATACTTCATAAGTCCGCATTCTCTCAAAAGGCTGATTTTTTGTGCGTACGGCGATGTAATAAGCTTAATGAACTCCGCAGTTACCCTTTCTATACTGACATTTTTGATTAGCTCGGCATTTTTCTTAACAGCCGAGTATGTTTCACTGTCTATATCAAAGCCAAGCTGCGCCGCAAACCTTAAGCATCTTATCATTCTTAAAGCGTCTTCCTTAAACCGCATACCCGGCTCTCTTACCCCTCTGATAATGCCTGCCTTAATATCTTCAATTCCTCCAAAGGGATCCACATACCCCCTGCTGCTGTTGTATGCAATGGCATTCATTGTAAAATCTCTTCGGCTTAAATCCAAAGTAATGTCATCGGTAAAGTCCACACTGTCGGGGTGGCGGCTGTCACTGTATTTTCCGTCAACCCTATAGGTTGTTACCTCGTACCCCTCCTTATCTAACATAACCGTTACCGTGCCGTGCTTAATTCCCGTATCTACAGTACGTTTGAAAATGCTTTTAATATCCTTCGGCAGAGCATTTGTGGTTATATCATAGTCATGAGGCTCTATTCCCATAAGTGAGTCCCTTACGCACCCTCCCACAACAAAACCCTCAAAGCCGTTTTCTTCAAGGCTGTTTATAATAAATTCAACTTCCCCGTTAAGCTTCACAAAACCATTCCTTCCGCAATTTTAATATGTGTAATGCTTGCCCGCCCTTTCATATAATCGACCGTAAACGGTCAATTATATGAAAGGGCGACCCGTGGGGGCGTAGGCAGGTGCGGCTGATGCGCCCGTTGGGTGCATCAGCCGCACCTGCCTCCGCCGCAAAGCCTTGCAAATAAAGTACAATTAATACAAGCCCCTGCTTCTTAGCGGACAAAGCAAGGGCTCATAAAGGAAAAAAAGATAAAAAATTAAAAGAACAACTTTCGATTCTCATCGACTAATTGCAATTATTATTATAACACTACATTTAGTAAAATGCAACCCTAAATATAGATTTTTTTAAATTTTTTATAAATTTTTTTATGAAAACACATATAGTCGGTGCAGCTAAAAATAATTTTTTTGAAAATTCCGTCTGAATTTATTTTTACCTTTGACTTATTGTGTGTTTTCTTGGTTTTCCTTTATCATTCACATAAAATAAGCCTAACGCCGCCTTGCCGCAAAAAAGGACGGCTCACAGAGCCGCCCTGAAAATTACATTAATTGTTTAAACACCTGTTAATATTTCTTCTGTGCATTATACTGGTCAAGATTGTTACGCACATTGGCATTTCTTACTTCAAGATCAACATAGCCATTATTATCAAATGCGCTTGTAGCAAGCAGGCAAGCCTCACCATACCAGTTGCTGTTAAGATCATCTGCATCGGTAAAGCTGTAGGTTTCTGCCGTAACAACAGTACCGTCAGCAGTTGTAAGGCTGTATCCGTCACGTCCCGTAACAACATTAAACATTGCGCAGAACTCGCCTCTTGTCATCTTAGCATTTGGTCTGAACTCGCCGTTTCCGTCGCCACGCATAAACCCGTTAGACGTCATAATATCAATATATGGCTTATACTTGCTGTCTGCCGTATCGCTAAACTCAGCTGCTCCGTCCTTTAACTGTAAATGTAAACCGCTGGCGACAATCTGAGCAACCTCGCCTCTTGTTAAAGGAAATGTTCCGTGTAAGTTGTTAACTTCATCACTGTAAGTACCCTGCTCGCAAATATAAGCAACTCCTCTTGTTGCCCATTCGGAGAATTCCTCAAAATTGCTTGTATTAGTATAGCTCTTTCCTTTGCTGTTTGTGTTTTGGTCAACAATTCTCATAACCATAGCGCAAACCTGCTCTCTTGTTACATTGTCACTGCCTGCCATAGGAAGATAAACAACCTTTTCCTCGCCTGTTTTTTCATCTGTTTCAATAGTAGGCTCATAACCGAATATATAAGCAAAGTTGCACTTGCCGTCAATAGGATCGCCTGAGTCTACTTCAATTGTTGTTGTTTCCGTTGTTGTTTCCGTTACAGCTTCGGTAGTTGTTTCGGTAG
>CAYMAA010000132.1:0-3240 GCA_964388305.1 uncultured Lachnospiraceae bacterium
TTTAAGTGTTGAAAACATTAAGGCGGAGGAAAGTGCGAGTGAATTGAGTAATTTTCTTTACAAAAATATGAATGTTTTTTATGATAAGGACAATAACAGTAATGCGGATTGGGAAAATGGAGCTGAAAATGTTAAGGTTTTTGAAACCGAGGGTGATGAGAGCAAAAATTTGCCAAAAACGGAGATAAGCGTATTTTGGGATTATGACGGCAGAGAGGATTTTTCCCATACAATATTAAATGTGGGAGTAAAGTGCTTTTTCGGTGAAAAGGAGTATGAAGAGCAGAGAGAATATTTTTTGACGGAAAACGGTGAGCGCTGGTATTGTGTGAGAGAGCCGTTATTCTTAAACATTGAGGAGGGGAAACAATGATTAAAAATAATTTCGGTATGGGAATGGCGTCGGTTATTGCGGCTGTTTGTGTTTTTGCGGCAGGGGTGGTTTTGTTTTACAAGTCCGTTGATATGGCTGTTGATATGTATGAGCGTGCATTGGAGGAGGACAATAAAACCGAGGAAATGAGAGAGGACTTTTATTTTAATAAAGATGAAAATCAGTCGGGACGGGAAACGGAGATTGAGTTTAAAGATACGAAGTCTTTGGATAAGATTAAAATTAAATGCGAAACGGGAGAATATAACGGGGACGGTTTCAAGGTTTATTTCTTTAAGTAGGAAATTCGGCGGTTGTTTTGAGGTGGCTTGTTATGAAAAAAGTTTTTGCCATGGTTTTTAACAATAAAGGCGCAACTTTGGCTGAGATGATTGGCGCAGCGGCATTATTCGGGTTGTTTTTGGCTTTTGCGGCAGGTATTATGGTACAGTTTACACTTATTTTTACAAAGGTTAATTCCATGGTGTATGACAGAAGGGTTTACAATATTGTGATGGAAAGCTTGGAGGGGGAGCTTGAAAAAGCTCAGCCGATAGGCCTGGACGGAGAAAGACCTTTTATTTTCATTGACATTTTAAAAAATGAGGGTGAAAGCGACAGCATTGTTTTTACCGGCAAAGATAACATTAAGGTTATGGCTTATGTCAATGAAGAGGGACGGCTTGCTTTTCAATATTTAAACGGCGAAAACGGCAGCAAGGAGCAGAGCCTTGGAAAAGAGGTTTACGGAGAATGTGTTATTGAAGATTTGAAATTCAGCCTGCCAAAGGATGACAGGCAGGAGCTTATATATATTGAAATGAATGTTAAGCACGGCAGTGTTGAGTACAACGGCAGGCGGCTTGTGCAATGCGGCAGACTTAAAGGGTACAACAATTTTGCGGCAATAAGTGATGAGGGGCAGCGGTGATATTTTACAAGACATAATTTTTGCCTTGCTTTACAATAAAACGGAGCAGGGAGGGAACAAATATGGACAGTTACAAAAGGCGGGTTAAATATGACCCTGAGCTGAATATTGAGGCATACGCCTTTAAGGGAATGGAAAAGCCTTTTCCCAATCATTTTCACGAGCATTATGTTATAGGTATTGTGGAACAGGGGGAAAGGTATTTATTTTGCAAAAACAAGCGATATGTTATAGAAAAGGGAAACGTTATACTGTTTAACCCTATGGACAATCATTGCTGCAAACAAAGAGGAGAGGACAGTTTTTATTTTAAGGGGTTTAATATTGGAAGTGAGGTTATTATTGACCTGTTGGGTGAATTTATTGGCTCTGAGCCTTTGAGATTTAGAGATAATATTGTTTATGACAGCAACATTTACAGGCTTTTGGCGGATTTATTCAATTTGATTTTTAACGGTGGAAACAAAGGAGAGAAGAGAAGAGCTTTAAAAGCCGTTCTTTTTTCCCTAATGGCGGATTTCGGTGTGAAGCAGGAAGAAGATAACGGGAGCTTGGTTATTAAAAAAGCCGACAGATATATTGAAGAGCATTTTGACGAAAAAATCGGACTTAAGGAGCTTTGCGAGGCGGCAGGAGTGAGCAAGTCCGCTTTGCTGCGGCATTTTACAAAGGAAAAGGGCATTACACCCTACAGGTATTTGGAGATGGTGAGGATAAACAGGGCGAAAAGGCTTTTGACGCAGGGGTATACTCCTGTTGAGGCTGCTTTAAAAACGGGGTTTTCCGATCAGAGTCATTTTTCCAATTATTTTACCGCATTTATCGGTTTTACGCCCGGAATGTACAGAGAGTTATATATGAACAGGGAGATAGTTAAGCTATGAGAAATAATAAGGGTATAGGGCATTTATCAGTTATAATTACAATAATTTTGTGGGGAAGTACGTTTATTTCCACGAAGGTATTATTAAGGGATTTTCAGCCTGTTGATATATTGTTTATAAGGTTTGTTATGGGCTTTTTGGCATTGGTTGTTTTTTGTCCAAAATTGCTTAAAACCAAAGGAATTAAGGAAGAAGTGACTTTTGTGGGTGCAGGGCTTAGCGGTATCTGTCTTTATTATTTGTTGGAAAACATTGCCCTTACATATACAACGGCATCTAATGTGGGTGTTATTGTTTCCGCATCACCTCTTTTTACTGCTGTGCTTTCACGCATTTTTATAAAAACCGAGGGCAGGCTTGGGCTGAATTTTTTTGTGGGATTTATTGCTGCAATGTGCGGCATTGTAATTATAAGCCTTGACGGGTTTAAGCCCGGGGTTAATATTACGGGGGATTTGCTTTCGGTTTTGGCTGCCTTTATGTGGGGGTGTTATTCCGTTTTAACCAAAAAGATAGGTGATTTTGGTTATTCGGTTATACTTACAACACGAAGAGTATTTTTTTATGGAATTATTTTTATGCTGCCCTTTGTGTTTTTTTGCGGGTTCAGTCCTGATATGAAATTGCTTTTTAAGGGAATAAATTTGTTTAACTTTTTGTATTTGGGGCTTGGAGCGTCTGCTTTATGCTTTGTTACTTGGAATTTTGGGGTTAATGTGCTGGGTGCGGTTAAATCGGGAGTTTACATTTATTTAATACCGGTTATTACGGTAATTGCATCGGTAATTATTCTTAATGAAAAAATTACTTTAATTACAGGTGTGGGTATGGGACTTACACTTCTGGGACTTATTATATCGGAAATGAAGTTTGTTAAAAAATTATGAATTGGTTTTATGCCGTGTTGTAACGAAATACTAGGGAACCACTGATTAATTCGCTGAAGCAAATTAATCAGTGGTTCCCTAAGGCTTGCGGCGGAGCATAGGCGGCTTACGCCGCCTATGCTCCGCCCTTGCCCCCCCCCTCCGGCTCCATATTATTTACGGGTG
>CAYMAA010000133.1:0-3172 GCA_964388305.1 uncultured Lachnospiraceae bacterium
ATGATAATATGATAATGTAAATTTATTGAAATGTGCTATTGTTATTAAAGTATAGTTTAGCGACAATTTTTGGAATAATTTACCAACTCATTAATTATCGGTTAAATTTTTAAAAATTTTTGCCGGTATTTCAATTTAGATTTTTAAATTATATAATTTTTTATAATTTTGTGGTGACAAAAAGCGGTTTTTATGGTAAAATTTCATATAGGCTTTAAAAATATATATAAAGGAGTTGTAAACAAATGAAAAAAATTTTTAAAACCTATTGTGAAACCAACCTTATTATAAGAATATTGATTGGTATTGTTATCGGTGTAATTTTGGCTTTAGCGCTGCCAAAGCTTACGGTTATAAGCATTTTGGGAGATGTTTTTGTGGGCGCGCTTAAAGCTATTGCGCCGATACTTGTGTTTGTTCTTGTTATTTCTTCTTTAGCAAACGCCAACGGCGGAATAGGGGGGAAATTCAAAACAGTAATTATTCTTTATATGGTCAGCACATTTTTGGCTGCTTTCACGGCGGTGTGCGCAAGCTATCTGTTTCCCGTTACACTGTCGCTTACTGAGGCGGCAGAGGGTACGCCGCCAAGCGGCATAGGCGAAGTGCTGAGCAGCCTTGTTATGAATATGGTATCCAATCCCGTTAAGGCTCTCAGCGAGGCAAACTATGTTGGCGTGCTTACATGGGGCATTATTTTAGGTCTTGCGTTAAGGTTTTTGGCAGGGGACAGAACAAAAGAGGTTATGAGGGATATATCCTCAGCGGTTACAAAGGCTGTTCAATGGGTAATAAACCTTGCGCCTTTTGGTATTATGGGTTTGGTGTTTACATCGGTTTCTTCCGGCGGTATTGGCATTTTTGCCGATTACGGAAAGCTGCTTTGTGTGCTTGTTGGCTGTATGCTTACGGTTGCTCTTGTTGTAGACCCTCTTATTGCGGGAATTTGCTTAAAGAGAAATCCTTATCCGCTTGTTTTTAAATGCTTTAAGGAGAGCGGTTTAACTGCGTTTTTTACAAGAAGCTCCGCTGCAAACATACCTATTAATATGGCGCTTTGCGAAAGAATGGGACTTGACAGGGATATGTACAGTGTGTCTATTCCTTTGGGGGCAACAATTAATATGGACGGAGCGGCTATTACAATTACCGTTATGAGCTTGGCGGCGGCGCACACATTAGGCGCGGATATTGACATATTTACGGCTCTTATTTTAAGTGTAATCGCAACCTTGGGCGCCTGCGGTTCCTCCGGTGTGGCAGGCGGCTCGCTTTTGCTTATACCTATGGCTTGTTCGCTTTTGGGAATTTCCAACGATATTGCAATGCAGGTTGTTGGTATCGGCTTTATTATCGGTGTTATTCAGGATTCTCTTGAAACGGCAATTAACTCCTCGGGAGATGTTTTATTTGCCGCCACTGCCGAGTTTATGCAGTGGAAGAAAGAGGGACGTGAAATTAAGTTTTAAATTTTTTGGCGGTACTGCTTTTGTACCGCCTTTTTTACAAAAAAAGAGCTGTAATCACAGGATTTGCCCATGATTACAGCTTTTATGATTCAGTCAAATTATTTAAGAGTAGCCTTTGCGCCAACCTCTTCAAGCTTTTTAACGATAGCTTCAGCATCTTCCTTAGAAACATTTTCCTTAAGAACTGTAGGAGCGCCGTCAACTGCAGCCTTAGCCTCTTTAAGACCAAGACCTGTAATTTCTCTTACAACCTTAATTACCTTAATCTTTTCAGAGCCGATGTTTGTAAGCTCTACGTTAAATTCTGTCTTTTCTTCTTCTGCTGCTCCGCCTGCCGCACCTGCCGCTACAACAACGCCTGCCGCTGCAGAAACGCCGAATTCTTCTTCCGCTGCTTTTACCAATTCGTTAAGCTCAAGAACTGTAAGACCCTTTACAGCCTCGATGATTTCTTGTACAGTCATTATATTTTTTCCTCCATTCAAAAAAAATTTATTAAGCCGTTTTAAGCGGCTTTATATGTGTTAAAAAAATAATTATGCCTCTGCTTCCGCAGGAGCTGCGTCTTTGTCCGCAATTGCTTTGATAACTCTTGCAAAGGTAGCCATAGGACTTTGCAAGCTTCCGAGAAGCTTTGAAAGAAGTACCTCTCTTGACGGAATATCCGCAATGGTTTTTAAGCCGTCAGCATCATATTCAACACCGTCTACATAGCCTGCTTTAAAGGATAAAACTGTTTTTTCCTTTGTATTTGCGGTTTTAGCAAACTTTTTGATGATTGATGCGGCTGCTGTAGGATCACCGTAGGTTACTGCCAATGTTGTAGGCCCCTCAAGATGTGATTTAAGAGATTCAAACTGAGTATCTGCGACAGCAAAGTTAATAAGAGTATTTTTATATACTTTATAATCAACCTGAGCTTCTCTCAAAGCCTTTCTTAAAGCTGTATCCTGTTCTACCGTAAGGCCCAGTGCGTCTACCAAAACTACGGAAGTAGCCTTATCAAGCTTTTCCTTAATTTCGTTTACGATGACCTGCTTTTTTTCAATTTTTGCCATTTATTACACCTCCTTATTAAAAAATAATAAATGAGTGCTATAGAAAAATAAAACCCTGCGTGTGCGGCAGGGTGAAAAAATCATAATATAATGATCCTCGGCGAGCCAATAAGTGTTATGTCCTGCGGGACGCTCGCTGTCTACGGCACTAAACATAATATACACTATATTTAGCGCCTTGTCAAGCAAAATTTTTGATTTATTTTTTTGTAAATTCTCTTTAAATATGGTATACTTATATTGTTATGACAAATAATTTTGGGAGGGCGCCTTATGGATAAGCGTGAAAGAATGGCGGAGCTGATTGAAAAGCTTAACAATGCCGCAATGAACTATTATCAGCTTGCAGCGGAAATTATGACGGATATGGAGTATGACAGGCTGTATGACGAGCTTTTGGAGCTTGAAAGGGAAACAGGTATTGTTTTGCCAAACAGTCCAAGTCAAAGGGTTGGTTATGAGGTTTTAACAAGCCTTGAAAAGGTAACGCACGAAAGCCCCATGCTTTCTTTGGATAAAACAAAAGAAACGGAAAGACTTAAAAGCTTTTTGGGGGATAAAGAGGGACTTTTAAGCTGGAAGCTTGACGGTTTGACCGTGGTGCTTACCTATAGGCAGGGCAGGCTGTATAAGGCAGTCACAAGG
>CAYMAA010000134.1:0-3171 GCA_964388305.1 uncultured Lachnospiraceae bacterium
CCATAGGACAGTACCCTGTGAGGCTTTTACCCATATACCACTGTTTATGTTTGTTTTGAATATCCCTTGCGCTAATATCGTTTAATATAGTATATCCGAAAATATAATTGTTAGCATCTTCCGCTTTAACATTTTCAGCCTCTTTGCCTATTATAACAGCCAGCTCACACTCATAGTCCATTTTTTGGGTTACATTCAAATTAAGGGGCACAGTTCCCTTGTGAGGTACTGCCTGATTTACACGTTTTGAAAAATACACAGCATAATCTCTGTTTTTATCCACTGTTTCAAGCTTATATCTTGCTGATTCCTCCGCATGAGCCATATAATTTATTCCCAAACAAATTATATCCTGCTTTGGAACGGGTATTGGCGCTAAAAGCTCCACATCTTCAATATTTAAACACCTTTTGGGCATGGGTGAAAGCTTGCTTGAATAAAAATCGGGACTTGCGCCGTATTTGTCGATAAGCTCATTCATTGTTTTGCATTTTATTCCCCATTCCGAAAGGGGATAAACAGAAGCTCCGTCATTATGAAGCATTGCTATAATTTCTTTATTATTATATTTACAGGTTATTATTTTCATATTCTTATTAACTCCTTTCTCTCGGTATTTTCTTTCCAAAGTATTGATAATAATCCACTTTAATATTTCCGTTAAATAATTTTCTTTTTCTGTCTGCTTTTTTGCCGTAAATCTTTTCAAAGCCTTCGTGTGATGTTAAAAAATATGCTGACCAGGTATTGTTGCTGTTAAAAAGCCTGCCCATATCCTCATAAAGCTGCTCAACCTCTTTTATTTCGCCCATTCTTTCTCCGTAAGGCGGATTACATATACAAACGCCGTAATCTTGCGTAAGGGTAAATTTATTAAATGGAATTTGTTGGAATGTTATACAGTCCGCCACGCCTGCCCGTTCGGCATTTTCCTTTGCAAGGGTTAAAATATCCCCGTCTATATCGCTTGCGATAATATTCGGTGTAAAATCTTTTAGAATTGATTTTTTTGCTTTTTCACGCTCTTCTTTCATTAGGGAGGAGTTAAAGAAATTCCACTTTTCAAAATCAAAGGAACGGTTTAAACCCGGGGCAATGTTTTTTGCCATAAGAGCCGCCTCTATGGGAATTGTTCCCGAACCGCAGCAAGGGTCTGCAAGAAAACGGTTTTTATTCCAAAAGGAAAGATTTATCATAGCCGCCGCCATTGTTTCCTTTAAGGGCGCTGTGCCTATTGCCTTTCTGTAACCTCTTTTGTAGAGAGGATCTCCCGATGTATCAAGAGTTACAATGGCTGTATCCTTTTTTAATGCAATTTGAATTATGTATCTTTCACCCGATTTTGGAAATTTGTCTATGGGGTATTTTGTTTGCAGCTTTTTAATGACTGCCTTTTCAGTTACGGACTGGCAGGCAGGCACGCTTGAAAGCTGAGAATGACTGCTCCTGCCGTTTATTATAAAGCGTCCGTTTTGGGGTATTATGCTTTGCCAGTCAACCCCATATACCCCTTGAAAAAGCTCTTCAAATGTAAGCGCCTTAAATTCCGCAAGCTTAATTAAAACTCTGCTGCCCGTTCTTATCCAAAGGTTACAACGGGCAATGTCCTCTTCCGTACCCGTAAATTCCACGCTGCCGTCCTCTACCTTTAAGTTTTTGAAGCCCATATCCAAAAGCTCGTGCTTTACGCATGCCTCTATGCCAAAGGTTGAGGGAATTATTATGCTGTAAGTATTCATTAAATTTCTCCTTGCGTTTAAATATTAACCTCTTAATAAGAATTATATCAAATTTAGGTATAAAATTCAATGTTTGTAAAACTTTTTTTAAAAGTACTTGACTGTACCCTTAGGGGAGGGATTATACTTATGTCAGAATCGATTCGGAGGAGGAAATGAGATGTTAATAAGTATAGGTCAGTTTTCAAAAATATGTTCCGTAAGCATAAAAACATTGAGATATTATGACAGCTTGGGCATACTAAAGCCTGCAAGGGTAGATGAATTTACGGGCTACAGGTATTATGACGAGGCGCAGCTTGAAACAATGATTTTTATTAACAGGCTTAAAAGGTACGGTTTTTCACTGGCGGATATAAAACGTCTTATTTCTTCTGACAAGAGTACTCTGATTTTAAACCTTAAAGAACAGTCGGATGTTATTAAAGGTGAAATTGATTACAAAAGAATGTTGCTTAAGGAAATTGAAGGAGTAGTTAATAAATATGAAAGGACAGGTGATTTTATGAATTATGCGGACAGATATGAAATTTATTTAATTGAAACAGAGGACATTGCCGTATTATCTTCAAGGCAAAGAATGGGTGTTGACGAATTTGGCAAATATTACGGAAAACTGTTTGAAAAAATTGCAAGAGAGGGCATAAACTCCTCGGGAAGAGCTTTGGCAGTTTATCACGATACTGAGTTTGACGAAAAGGACAGCGACATTGAGGTTGGTATAGAAATTTTGGACAAACAAAGCGCAACAAGAATTTTGAAAGGAGGCTTATGCGCAAAAACCGTGCATAAGGGCAGTTATGCAAATCTTACGGAGGGTTATGCCGCCGTGGTTAAATGGATAAATTCAAACGGATATTCCATTGCCGCACCGCCTTATGAGTTTTACAGAAAATCTCATATTGACGGACTGCCCGTGGAGGAATGGGAAACAGACATATATTTTCCCATAAATACGAATAACTGATAATTTATCAAATCTGCCGCCTGCTTTGGTTGACGGCAGATTATTTTTTAGTGCGCCGGATATGGGCATAATCTAACGGGTGAAAGTCCCCAACATGCCCGATAGCGGGAAGTGTATAGTTTAAAAGCGAACAAGGATAAAACAGTGGTTGAACATATCAGCAAAGTAAAATATCCCGGTTATGGCTTTTATAACTATAAGGGACAATGCAGATTTAGAGTACACCCAAAATCCATAAACAAAATGAAAGTTAAGTTAAAAGAGTTGACATCAAGAAGTAATGGAACGGGAAACGAATATAGAGCCTTGAAACTAAAACAATAGCCGGTCTTGGATATATAACCTTGACTGACTGTTATCTGAAAGTTTGTAAAACCAAAGAACCGCCGTATACGGAACCGTATGTACGGTGGTGCGAGAGGTCGGCTGCTCAATTAATGGGCAGCCTCCTACTCGATTGCTCGG
>CAYMAA010000135.1:0-2984 GCA_964388305.1 uncultured Lachnospiraceae bacterium
CCTACGGGAATTTCGACTTCTTTCGGGTTCTAAGCGACACTTTTGCACAGCAAAAGTTCTGGAGTATGCGTAGCGGCAGCGGAGCCTGCGGAAATTATACAAAAACGGATGCCGAAAAGACATCCGTTAATTATTTTAATATTTATTTCAAATATTTATTTTTGCGGTTCAATCAAGCCGTATGTGCCATCGTTACGCTTATATACAAGGCAGGTATCGTTTGTGGCATCATTTATAAACATATAAAAGCTATGCCCCAGCAGTTCCATTTCCATAACAGCCTCTTCGGGATCCATAGGTTTAATTGTAAATCTCTTAATTTTGGAAATCTTTGCGGTATCGTCGGCTTCAACCTCTTCACCTGCAACAGCTTTAAGCTCTGCGGCAAAGTCAGCGCCCTTTTTAGCCTTATCCTTTAATCTTCCCTTATATTTAATAAGCTGTCTTTCAAGCTTGTCTGCCACAAGGTCTACTGCCGTAAACATATCAGCGTCAACAGCCTCGGCTCTCAATGTTCTTCTGTAAAGAGGAACGGTAATCTCTAATTTATTGTCCCCTTTTGTGTGAGATGCCGATACGGTAACAACCTCATCAGCAGGCATAAGCTTTTCCAGCTTGCCTATTTTAAGTTCAACCTTTTCTTTAATGGAATCCCAGATAGTAATGTTTTTTCCGATAAATTTAAAACGCATAAAATCAACTCCTCTTTTGTAAAAACGGATAACCTTAAAATTATCCTCTTACTATATAATTAGACAAAACAAACAATTTTCCTTGTATAAAATAAAAATTTTTTATACAGTGGGGTTTACACCGTCATATCTGCCGTTAAAAAACCTGTAAGCCTTGTGTACATTTCTGTAAAAAGGACGTCTTGTTAAAAAAAGCTCCGTAAGAACAAGACTTTCAATCGCCGCTCTTAAAAGCTCTTCTCTGGTGCTGCCTGCAAGGGTACTGTTGTCATCATGCACAATTTCATTAATGCTGTCCGCTCTCATAACCGCCTTGTTGTAAACCTCGTCCACAAGCCTGTTTATAAAGTCCCTGTCCGGCTCTTCATCTGTCAGCGTTCCTCCGTTTTGCCCCTGCATTGGAGGCAGGTCGTAGTGATAAACGGTACTTCCGCTGTATTCGTTGTCATCTATAACCTCTTTTACAATAGGCAGCAAAAAACTGTTTATCTGTCCGTAAAGCTCCTGCATAAGCCGCATATCCCTGCTGTCAGCGCCGTCATAGCTTATGCTGTCAAGCCTGCTTCTCTCTCCCGCAGGGGGCATATTCATACCGCCCGAGGGCACATAACCCCCTCTTCCGTCTGCAACGGGAGCCTCCCCTGCTTCTTCCCTTAAATCAGTATAATTGTCAAAACCTCTTATAAGGTCATAACCGCTGTCCGTCCTTTTGTTTACTCTCGTTGCTCTGAGTCCTCTTCCCATACGCCGGTCGAGCTTTCCGTTTTTAAGCCATTCTTCAAGCTCCCTGTCCTGTTCTCCCCTGTATAATTTAGATTTGTAATACACAAAACCACTCCAAGCATACATTTACTTTAATATATGCCCTACGCTTGTTATTGTTGCCAAAAGCCAATCCCGTATAACATTTTATTCAAGCAGCGATGCCGCCGCCGTACCATAGCAAACCTTTTCCGCTCCGGCATCATAAAGAGCCTTGCTGCATTCCCTAACAGTACTGCCCGTTGTGTAAATATCGTCTATAAGCAAAATTTTCTTACCCTTAAAGCTGCCCTCTGCGTAAAAAGCGTTTTTAACATTTTCCGCTCTTTCCTCTCTGTTCAGCTTGTTTTGCGGCTTTGTATCTCTCTTTCTTATAAGCCCCTTTCCAACCGGTATTCCGCTTAACGCTCCAAACTCCTCCGCAATAATGTCCGCCTGATTGTACCCTCTTTTTGAAATTCTTTTTTTGGATGCGGCAACAGCCAAAATCAAATCAAAATCAAGACAAAAACCGCATTTAACACAGCAGCGGTACATTATACTGCCAAAAGCCTTTCCCGCGCCTTTATCTCCAAAATATTTAAGTCCTAAAATGGCTTTTCTTATGTCACCCTCATACCTGAAAACACAAAAACCCTCATCACATAAAACAACAGGCTTTTCATATCCGTCAAGCCTTTCCATACACTTTGAGCAAACGTACTCATCTTCGCCAAAATATAAAACGTCGCCGCAAAGCTCGCACCTTTTGGGATAAATTATGTCCAATAGCCTTTTAAAATTTGTACCTTTAAAAATGTTTGTCATATTAAATCCTTAACTTCTCTCAGTCTTTCCGCCAATGCGGAATATCTGTTAATCTCTCTGTTATTGTCAATCATTTTTTTAATAATTTCGGGGTTTCCCACAATTACACAAAGCCTTTTCGCCCTTGTTACGGCAGTATAAAGCAAATTTCTTGAAAGGAGCGGCGCAGGCCCGTTAAAGGCAGGTATAATAACCGCAGGGTACTCGCTCCCTTGAGATTTGTGTATTGTTACGGCATAGCTAAGCTCCAGCTCGTCAAGCTGAGTAAAGTCGTACTTAACATATTTTGTATCGTCAAAAATAACCTCAATATACTCACTGCCGTGGTTTATTTTGTTTATAATCCCCTCGTCACCGTTAAAAACTCCTGTTCCCTCATTGGTTTCCCTGCCGTTTTCAACATTGCGCCAAATTATGTTGTAATTGTTCTTTATCTGCATAACCTTGTCGCCCTCACGGAAAATTGTGCTTCTGTATTCCTTTTCATTTTTAAAAGCGCTGTGAGGGTTAAAAGCCTCCTGCATAACCGTATTAAGATTGGCAACTCCCAAAGGACTTTTTCTCATAGGCGTAAGTATCTGAATATCCTTTTTTCCGTCGCAGCTCAAATATTTTGGCAGTCTTGTTTTGCTCAGTCCCACAATTTCATTAATAACATCATTTATGTCGTACTTTCTTATAAAGAAAAAATCGCTGTCCTTTTTGCTAAGGTCAGGATATTCC
>CAYMAA010000136.1:0-2951 GCA_964388305.1 uncultured Lachnospiraceae bacterium
TCTGAATTTACATTTGTCAATTGCTCCAAAAAGAGGGGTTTTTCCTTTGTATTCTTCCATACTGAGTATGGCTATTGCCCCTGCCTGCGCAAGAGCTTCCATAATAAGAACTCCCGGCATAACCGGTCTGCCCGGAAAATGCCCCTGAAAAAACAGCTCGTTCATTGTAACGTTTTTAATGGCAACAATCTTTTTGCCCTCTTCAATTTCAAGCACTCTGTCTACAAGTAAAAAGGGGTATCTGTGAGGAAGTGTTGCCATAATTTCATTAATATCCATCATTGCGTTATTCCTCCCATTTTTTAATACAAACCACGCCGTTGTGTCCGCCAAAGCCAAGAGTGTTGCTTAAAGCGTAATTAATCCTTCTCTCCCTGCCCACATTTGGAGTATAGTCCAAATTCAGCTCAGGGTCGGGAGTGGTGTAGCCAATCGTAGGCGGAATAAAATCATTCTGTACGGCAAGTGTTGTTGCAATAGCCTCAATAGCGCCCGTTGCGCCAAGCAAATGCCCTGTCATAGACTTTGTGGAGCTTATTGAAACATCTTTAGCCTTCTCCCCAAGCAAATCCTTAATGGCTCTTGTTTCCGTAAGGTCATTAAGATGTGTGGAAGTGCCGTGAGCATTAATGTATTCAACAAAATCAACTCCTGCCTCGTCCATTGCCGCTTTCATTGCATATCTTGCGCCCTCGCCGTTTTCAAGAGGAGATGTAATGTGGTAGGCATCGTCCGTAGCGCCGTAGCCAACAACCTCGGCATAAATCTTAGCGCCTCTGTTTTTAGCGTGTTCAAGCTCTTCAAGCATAAGTATGCCTGCGCCCTCGCCCATAACAAAACCGCCTCTGTTGGCGTCAAAGGGTGTAGATGCTTTCATAGGGTCGCTTTCGGGGCTTAATGCTCTTGCCGCCGCAAAGCCGGCAACACCCATTCTTGTAATAGGCGCCTCTGCGCCCCCTGCGAGAATTATGTCGGAATATCCGTGCTTAATATTTCTGAAAGCCTCTCCTATACAGTGTGTGGAAGATGCACAGGCAGTAACAATGCAGGTGCAAATTCCCTTTGCTCCCGTTTGAATGGCAACATTACCTGCCGCCATATTGGCAATGCTCATAGGCACAAATAAAGGAGAAACCTTTTTAGGGCCGCCTGTGTGCATTTTAATTACCTGTTCCTCAATGGTAGCCAGTCCTCCAATGCCGCTGCCAACAATTACACCAAATCTGTGAACATCAATTTTGCTTGTGTCAACTCCGCTGTCTTTCATACACTCGTCTGCGGCAACCATTGCAAACTGACAATATCTGTCAAGCCTTTTGGCCTCCTTTTTGTCAATAACCTCTGTAGGATCAAAATCGTCCACCATGCCTGCAACACTTGCCCTCATATCGGAGGTTTCAAATCTGTCTATTTTCTTAATACCGCACCTGCCGCTTTTAAGTCCTTCCCAAAACTCAGCTGCATTTCTACCTAAAGGTGTTACGGCGCCAAGACCCGTAATAACTACTCTTTTAGCCATTTAAACTTCTTCCTCCTTTTACTGCATTACCATGCCGCCGTCACAGTTTACAACCTGACCTGTTATATAATCGTTCTCGGCAAAGAAAATTGCAACCTTTGCCACATCTTCAGGCAGTCCCTGCCGTCCCAAAGGTATCTGCGCAAGCATGGCGGCTCTTACGTCCTCGCTTAAAACATCAGTCATGGGTGTTTTTATAAAGCCGGGAGCAATGGCATTGCAGGTAATTCCTCTTGAGCCAAGCTCTCTTGCTGTGGTTTTTGTAATGCCTATAACCCCTGCCTTGCTTGCGGAATAATTAAGCTGACCGATATTTCCTATAATGCCTACAACGGAGCTTAAATTAATAATAGCTCCCCTCTTCTGCTTCAGCATAACCTTAGCGGCGTGCCTTATTGTGTTAAATGTGCCTTTAAGATTGATCCTTATAACATCGTCAAACTCCTGTTCCTTCATTCTTAAAAGAAGTCCGTCCCTTGTAATGCCTGCGTTGTTTATAAGTACGTCTATTGTTCCAAATCTTTCCTTAGCCTTTTTAATAAGTCCCTCCGCCTGTTCAAAGCTGCTTATGTCCGCCTCAACGCCAATGCAGCTTACACCGTAGCTTTCAATTTCGTTAATAACCGTTTCGGGCACTTTAATATCGTTAATAACAATGTTGGCTCTCTTTTTTGCAAATTCCGTTGCAATGGCAAAGCCTATCCCGCGGGACGCACCTGTTATAACAACTGTTTTTCCCTCTAAATTCATTGTCCTAATCCTCCTAACGCTTTTTCAAGTGTGGCAATATTCTCAACATTAAATGCTTTTACCTGACGTGATACCTTTTTAACAAAACCCGTCAATGTTTT
Organism: uncultured Lachnospiraceae bacterium; assembly: GCA_964388305.1. Taxonomy (GTDB): domain Bacteria; phylum Bacillota; class Clostridia; order Lachnospirales; family CAG-274; genus JAJQCI01. The sequence goes on from CAYMAA010000136.1 coordinate 2,371, forward strand.
TCCCGGGCCCATTTCAATAAATGTATCCACGCCCTTGTCTATAAGCAGTCTAATGGTCTGCTCCCATTTAACGGGACTCATAACCTGCTTTGTAAGTGTGGGAATAACCTCTTCCCTGCTGCCGTAAGGCATACCTGTAACATTTGTAATTACGGGAATTTTGAAATCCTTTATTTCAATGCCTTTAAGCTCCTCCGCCAGTTTGTCGGATGCAGGCTTTAAAAGAGGTGTGTGGAAAGGCCCGCTAACCTTAAGTCTTATAACCTTTCTTGCTCCCGCCTCGCTTAAAAGAGGCTCTGCCTTTGCAACCTCCTCGGCATACCCTGCAATGGCTATCTGCCCCGGGCAGTTGTAATTTGCAATAAATACCCTGTTCGGGTCAACACTGTTTAATACCTCCTGAATTTTATCTCCGTCAAGGCTTATAACTGCGCTCATTGCGCCAACGCCGCCGGGTACTGCCTCGGTCATAAAACGGCCCCTCTTTTTTACAATCTTAACCGCGTCCTCAAAGCTCATAACCCCTTCCGCCGCAAGAGCGGAATACTCTCCAAGGCTTAATCCTGCCGCATAGTCAGCCT
>CAYMAA010000137.1:0-2903 GCA_964388305.1 uncultured Lachnospiraceae bacterium
ATCCCCCCTTTCTATAATTTAGATAGGGGAGGAGCAACCGCCTTGTCATTCCCTCTTGCCAAGCCTAAAGAGTTTCCTCTCTCAGCTTTCATACAGTATGCCATAAAAAACATTTATGGGCAATATTTTTCAAATAATTAATCTAAAGAAATGACGTGTATGAGATAAGCCCCAAATTAATATATTTTTAGAAACAGCATTTTTGGGGTGGGAAAATGAAAGACTTTTTAAAAACCTTTTTACGGCAGTTTTTGGACTTTACCGTTGTTTTGCTTATTATATGTGCCGCTTTGGGAGTAGGGGCGGCTTTTTTGGGCAGCGGCGAAAGCTGTATGGACAGCATTATTATTTTGGCGATAGTTTTAATTAACGGCATTTTTGGAGCTGTGCAGGAGTACAGGGCAGAGGTTATTTTGGGAGAAAGAGCAAACGACAGACCCACACCACTGCAAAAAAAGCTAAGTGAAACGGGAAGATGGTTATGCGTTTTATGTATAGCCGCCTGTGCCGCAGTTTTTTTTGGCAGTTTTTTAAGAGGGGGAGCTTTGTGGGAAAGTCTTATAATTTCCGTAAGTCTTGCCGTGGCGGCAGTGCCTGAGGGGCTGCCTGCTGTGGTTACAATAATGCTTTCCGCAGGTATATGCTCCTTTGGTAAAATGGGTATAAGGGCAAGAACTGCCGCATCTGCCGAGAGCATGGGCAGAATTGACTGTCTGTTTGTAAGCAGGGAAAGACTTAGGCAAAGGGAGATTTGTGAAATTGAACGCTGCGGCATTGAAGTTTTCGACATACGGGAAAAGGACAGGTTTTTAAAGCTGTGGGAAGAGGGGAAAAGCATTGGCTACATTGGCGAGGGGACTGATGACGATATATATATGGATGCGGCTGATGTGGGAGGCTGTTTTGAAGAGGGAAAAGCCGTTTACAGCCACGCATACATTGTTTTTAAGCATGGCTGGGGCATTATTGAGGCAATTAAAACAGGCAGGGGCATATACAGAAATTTAAAAAAGACAACGGAGTATTTGCTTTCATGCAATATGGGAGAGTTATTTGTAATGTTGGGTGCCGTTGTTTTGGGAACGGAAGCGCCCCTTTTGGGAACACAGCTTTTAATAATAAACTTAATAACGGACTGTTTGCCTGCCTTGGCAATGGGCTTTGAGCCTTACGGAAACGAGGTTTTAAAGCCTATGAGCGATGACGAAAAGGAGCTGTTGGGGCGAAAAATGATTAAAAGCATTATTTTTGAGGGAGTTGTTATAGGCTGTGTCAGCTTGGTGGCTTTTTTGTTTGGCAGGCTTGTGTATGGTGTTGATGTTGGCAGAAGTATGGCATTTTGCGTTTTATGCTTTAGTCAGCTTTTGCACGGCTACAACTTTGGAGAGGGCAGCTTTTTTGAAAATTCCATGCTTAATTTGGCTGCGGCTGTAGGTGTTTTGGGAGTGGCTGCCATTATGGAAATTTCTTTTTTAAGAAAAGTTTTTTGTTTGGGAGGTTTTGGGGGAATTTTGTGGCTGAGTGTTATTTTGCTAAGTGCGTTGCCATTTGTTGTTTTTGAGTGCATTAAGCATAAAAAATCCGTCGCCCATTAATAAGGACGGCGGAAATATAAATATATTTTTTTAAAGCAATGCCTTAAAAGGTGCTGTTTTATCCGTTTGCTCCCATGGCAGGTTGGCAGTGTTTTCTCCAAAATGACCGTAGGATGAGGTTTGTTTGTAAATTGGGCTTTTAAGATTTAATGCCTTTATAATAGCTCCGGGACGCAGGTCAAAGTTTTCTTCGACCGTTTTTTGAATTATCTCGTCGGAAACTCTGCCCGTGCCAAATGTATCTACCAAAATTGATGTTGGCTTTGCAACACCTATGGCGTAAGAAATTTGTATTTCGCACTTAGAGGCAACTCCGCTTGCAACTATATTTTTTGCCACATAACGTGCGGCATAAGCTGCGGAACGGTCTACCTTTGAGGGGTCTTTGCCCGAAAATGCTCCGCCGCCGTGACGGGCATAGCCGCCGTAGGTATCCACAATAATTTTACGCCCTGTTAAGCCGCAATCTCCCATAGGCCCGCCTATAACAAATCTGCCCGTGGGGTTAATAAATATTTTGGTTTCTTTTGTAAAAAACTCCGATGGAATGGCGGTTTTTATTACATTTTCGATTATATCCTTATGTATTGTTTCGTTGGATATTGCTCCGTCGTGCTGGGTGGAAACAACTATTGTATCTACACCAACGGGTTTATCATCTTCATAAATTACCGTCACTTGGCTTTTTCCGTCAGGACGCAGATATGGGAGAGCGCCGTTTTTACGCACCTCGGTTAATCGTTTTGTGAGCCTGTGGGCAAGGCTTATGGGCAGGGGCATAAGCTCCGGGGTTTCGTTGCAGGCAAAGCCGAACATCATTCCCTGATCCCCTGCGCCTGCGTTTAAATCGTTGTCGGAATTTACACCTTGGGCAATATCGGGAGATTGCCCCTTTAGGGAGGTAATTACTCCGCAGCTGTCGCAGTCAAAGCCGTATTTTGCCCTGTTGTAGCCTATTTCTCTTACTGCCTGACGGGCAATTTTTTCAACATCCAATACGGCGTTTGTTGTAATTTCTCCCGAAACACATATAAGACCTGTTGTTACCATTGTTTCGCAGGCTACTCTGCCGTTTGGGTCTTGGGCAAGCACTGCGTCCAAAACAGAATCGGAAATTCTGTCACATATTTTATCCGGATGTCCTTCTGTAACAGACTCGGAAGTAAATAATCTTTTCATTTAATCTCCTCCAAAAATTAATCAAAATCCTGTAATAGGTTTTGCTTGAAAGAGGAATAAAAAAAGCCCCGTTGGGCTTATTCTATACTCATCTTTCGGAATAAACCGATGGAATTGGCACCGTTCCTT
>CAYMAA010000138.1:0-2720 GCA_964388305.1 uncultured Lachnospiraceae bacterium
TTGTTCCCATTGCATATTTAACAAATTATTTCGGTTATGACGTTAGCTGGGACGGCGAAACAAAAACCGTAAGCGTTTTCGGCTCTTATACATCTCAGACGGATACTTCCGATTTTATTGAAGAAAAATACGATACGGGAGATTATTATTTTGGAGAGTTTAAAAACGGCTTGAGAGATGGCAACGGAGTTTACACATTTGTAGACGGAGATGTTTATGAGGGTCAATGGAAGGAAGGCTTTTTTGAGGGCGAAGGAACTCTTAAATATGCAAACGGAGCTGTTTACAAGGGTCAGTTCAGCAAAGGAACTCTTAACGGCAAGGGAACATTGACAAATGTGAACGGCGAAGTATATACAGGTGATTTTACTCAGGACAAAATGACGGGCAGGGGGGTTTACACATGGCCCAACGGCGACGTTTATGAGGGGGATTTTGTTGACGGAGTAAGAACAGGTGTTGGAAAGTACACTTGGGGAGCAGGCTCGGAATACAGCGGCGACGTTTATGAGGGAGAGTTTGTAAACGGCGTACTTCAAGGTCAGGGCACAATGACTTATGCCAACGGTGATGTTTATACGGGAGAATGGAAGGACGGAAGCATTACAGGGCAGGGTACTTTTACGGACAAGAAAGGAAATGTTATTGAAGGCACATGGCTTAACGGTGAGCTTGTGGAATAATTTTTTATAATATACAATATTTAAGGGAGGTTAAACAATGAAAAGAAAAATTGCCTGTTTAATGGCGGCGGCTGTTGTTTTGGGAGCTTTTGGCGCAAATGTATATGCCGAAGAGTACACCAAGGTTAATTTACTTATTGAGGGCAAGGCGGTAGAGCTTGACCAGCCTGCGATTATTTACAACAGCAGAACAATGGTGCCCATGAGAGCTGTTGCGGAAAACCTTGGAGCAGAGGTCAGCTGGGACAATGAAAGCAAGGTTGTGGAGTTTTCCGGCGAGGGTGTTAAGGTATATGTGGTTGTCGGCAGCAATACCTTAAGGGTTGTTAATGATGACGGTGAAAATACCGTAAATATAGACACTCCCGCAATTATTGAAAACGGCAGAACACTTGTACCCATTGCTTTTTTGACGGAGTACTTTGGATACGCTGTTGACTGGGACGGGGAAACTAAAACAGTTAATGTAACAAAAGAAGCAAAAGACCCCAATATTGCAACGGAAGAGGATATTGTGACTATAGACTGGGCGGATATTGCGGCAGCTTTAGGCATTGAAGAGTAAATTTGTTTAAGGGAGGGTATATTTTATGGAAATACTTGACAGATATATTAACGAGCTTATTGAAAAATCCACACCTACCGCACCTATTTGGAATATTGAGGCTATAAGAAGCGGCAAACCTCCAAAGTGGAATTATATTGACGGCTGTATGATAAAGTCGCTTATTGAGCTTTATCACATTACAAAAGAGAAAAAGTATTTGGATTTTGCGGATAATTTTATTGACTATTTTGTTCAGGAGGACGGCAGTATTAAAAGCTACAAGCCAGAGGAGCTTAATATAGATAATGTTAATGCGGGGAAAACACTTTTTGACCTTTATGACCTTACGGGAAAGGAAAAATACAGAAAAGCCATTGACACAATTTACGGTCAGGTAAAAATTCAGCCGAGAACAAAAGAGGGAAACTTTTGGCACAAAAAGATTTATCCTTGGCAGGTTTGGCTGGACGGAATGTATATGGGTCAGCCATTTTATATGCAGTATGAAATAAAGTATAATAATTGCGAAAACTGCAAGGACAGTATTCACCAGTTTGAAAACGTTCACAGAATAATGCGTGATGAAAAAACGGGTCTTTATTATCATGGCTATGACGAAAGCAGGCAGATGTATTGGGCAGACAAGGAAACAGGTCTTTCCTCCAATTTTTGGCTGAGAGCTTTGGGTTGGTATGCAATGGCTCTTGTGGATACCATTGATATTATGCCGGACTCTCTTGCTGAGGACAGGGATAAGCTTAAAGCAATTTATATTGAGTTTATTGACGCTGTTATTAAGTATCAGGACGAAAGCGGTATGTGGTATCAGGTAGTGGATCAGGGCGGCAGAGAGAAAAATTATCTTGAAACAAGCGGTTCTGCCATTTTGGCTTTTGCGCTTATGAAGTCCGTAAGGCTTGGAATTTTGCCCGAAAAATATTATGCTTACGGCAAAAAGGCTTTTGACGGCGTTTGTGAAAGGTATCTTTCCGAAGAAAACGGAGAAATGCAGCTTGGAGGGATTTGTCTTGTGGCAGGTCTTGGCGGAGCTACAAGAAGGGACGGCTCTTATGAGTATTATATGAGCGAGCCTATTGTTAAAAACGATGCTAAGGGCGTTGCGCCTTTGGTGCTTGCTTATACTGAAATTTTGCACAGAGAGGCAGACAATAAATAAATTTACATATAAGCCGTCAATATAATTTTGGCGGCTTATTATTTCGGAGGATATATGAATATTAAAGGAAATTCGCACTCCGCTGCCGCTGCGCATACTTCAGAACTTTTGCTACGCAAAAGTGCAGCTTAGAACCCTAAAGAAATCGGGTGTTGAAATAGCAAAACTTCTGAACCTTTTTGCCGCATAAACACTTCTAAGATATTTACAGCAGGCTTTACTTCTTTAGACACTGTCGCAGGATCTTTGCCATATGCCTGCCAATCGCTTTAAAGGTCATACCCTTGCTTAGGCATTCCTGTATCTCGATCCT
>CAYMAA010000139.1:0-2718 GCA_964388305.1 uncultured Lachnospiraceae bacterium
ACAGGAACAGACCTTTTCGGTGAGCAGGCTGTTCTTTGCGGCGGTGTCTGCGCACTTATGCAGGCAGGCTTTGAAACTCTTGTTGAGGCAGGCTATGACGAAAGGAACGCTTACTTTGAATGTATACACGAAATGAAACTTATTGTAGACCTTATTTACCAGAGCGGTTTTGCGGGAATGAGATACTCCATTTCCAACACTGCCGAATACGGCGACTACATTACAGGCCCTAAGATTATTACAGAAGATACAAAGAAGGCTATGAAACAGATCCTTAAAAATATTCAGGACGGCTCTTTCGCTAAGGAGTTTCTTCTTGATATGTCATCTGCAGGCGGTCAGGCTCACTTTAAGGCTATGCGTAAATTGGCGTCCGAGCATCTTTCCGAAAAGGTTGGCGCTCAAATCCGTTCACTTTACAGCTGGTCTGACGAAGACAAACTTATTAACAATTAATATATAATAAATATATAAATTAAACCAAGGGGGAGGGTAATCTCCTTCCCCTTTGTTTAAAAAATAGGAACGATGCCCCGAACACTTTGCGTGTCAAAATGCTGCGGGCATCGCTCCCATTAACTACTATATAAAATGGAAGGAAGATTAAAGTGGGAAAGAAGATAATGATTTTTGATTCCACCTTAAGGGACGGCGCTCAGTCTAACGGCATTTCATTCACTGTGGAGGATAAGCTGAAAATTGTCAGAGATTTGGACTTTTTGGGCATATCCTACATAGAGGCGGGCAACCCCGGCTCCAACCCAAAGGATGCGGAGTTTTTCAAGAGGCTTTCCGATATAAATGTTAAAAACGCAACGGTGGTTGCCTTTGGCAGCACACGACGCTGCGGTATAACAGCGGAGGAGGACGCCAATGTACAGGCGCTTCTTACCGCAAATACAAAGGCTGTGGCAATTTTCGGCAAATCTTGGGATTTTCATGTAACGGATATTATAAGAACTACTTTGGAAGAAAATCTTGCAATGATTTCCGATACAATATCATTTTTTAAAAGCAAAGGCAAAGAGGTTTTCTTTGATGCGGAACACTTTTTTGACGGGTATAAAAATAATAAGGAATATGCGATGAAGGTTTTGAAAACGGCTGTGGAGGCAGGGGCGGATCATCTTTCCCTTTGCGATACAAACGGCGGCTGTTTTCCCGATGAAATTTATGACATTACAAAAGCCGTAACTGACAGGTTTAAAATATCCGCAGGCATACATTGCCATAACGACTGCGGTGTGGCAGTGGCAAATTCAATTTTTGCCGTAAAAGCAGGGGCAGACCATGTTCAAGGCACATTTACGGGCTTTGGAGAACGCTGCGGAAACACATGCCTTACCAATGTAATTGGAGCATTGCAGGCAAAGCTGGGTTATAGCTGTATTCCCGAAGAAAACCTTTCCATGCTTACCCGTATGGCGGCAGAGGTTGCGGAGGTTTCCAACAGCAAGCTTTCAAAAAGAGAGCCTTTTGTGGGAAAGTTTGCTTTTGCTCATAAGGGCGGTATGCACATAGACGGTGTTTCAAAAGCGCCAAAATCCTTTGAACATATAGACCCCGAAACAGTGGGTAACCGCCGCCGCTTTTTAACAAGCGAGGTTGCGGGAAAATCCACAATAATTTCAATAATACAGCGTATTGCTCCTTATATAGAAAAAAACTCAAAGGAGTGTGAAATGGTTATTGAAAAGCTAAAGGAAATGGAGTATCTTGGCTATCAGTACGAGGGTGCGGATCAGGCATTTGAGCTTTTAATAAGAAAAACAATAGGCAAATATAAGCCGTTTTTCAAGCTTGAAACATTTAAAATTATAAGTCAGTACGATTCCAATGCAGCTATGACTGAGGAGCAGATGGAAACGGAAACCGCCACTGCCGTTATTAAGGTAATTGTAAAGGGCAAGTCCGAAATTACGGCGGCAGAGGGCATGGGCCCTGTAGATGCCTTGGACAAGGCTTTGCGCAAGGCATTGGAGGTATTTTATCCTCAGCTTTCAACAGTACGCCTTACGGACTATAAGGTGCGTGTGCTGGATTCCAAATCCGCTGCGGCATCTAAGGTGCGTGTTCTTATAGAGTCTGCCGATGAAGAGGACAGCTGGTGTACGGTAGGCGTATCTCAGGATATTATTGAAGCAAGTTTAATTGCGCTTACAGATGCAATAGAATATAAACTAATAAAAGAAATAGAAAAACTTAAGCAGTTTTATTAATTATTTACAGGAGGACAAATCAATGGGTATGACAATGACTCAAAAAATTCTTGCGGCGGCGGCAGGGCTTGAAAGCGTTAAGGCAGGTCAGCTTATAGAGGCAAAATTAAACCTCGTTTTAGGCAATGACGTTACAACACCCGTAGCTGTTAAGGAATTTAACAAAATAGGTGTGGACAAGGTTTTTGATAAGGACAAAATTGCTATTGTGCCCGACCACTTTACACCCAACAAGGACATTAAATCCGCAGAACACTGCAAGCTTATAAGAGAATTTGCTCACAGCAAGGAAATTACAAATTATTTTGAAGTAGGTCAAATGGGTATTGAACACTGCCTTATTCCCGAAAAAGGCCTGGCGGTTCCCGGAGATGTTATAATAGGTGCGGACTCCCATACCTGTACATACGGCGCATTGGGAGCTTTCTCCACAGGTGTAGGCTCTACGGATATGGCGGCAGGTATGGCAAGGGGCGTTGCATGGTTTAAAGTACCCTCC
>CAYMAA010000140.1:0-2678 GCA_964388305.1 uncultured Lachnospiraceae bacterium
CATAGGAAAGGAAAGGCCATGCCTTAACTGTCATATAGGAAAGTGCCTTGCTCCCTGCACGGGAAAAGTGACCGTGGAAGAATACGGGGAACACGTCAGCTCCGTTATTGATTTTTTAAACGGCAAGCAGGACAAAATAATTGATGAGCTTAAACAAAAAATGGTTTTGGCTGCGCAAAGGCTGGAGTTTGAAAAGGCGGCAGGCTTTAGAAACAGCATACAATCCATAAAAAAGCTTGGCGAAAAGCAGGTTATGGAGGGAATGGCAGACTGCGACAGGGACGTTGTGGGAATTGCAAGAGCAGGAGAAGATGCGGTTATTCAGGTGTTTTTTATTCGTGGAGGAAAGCTTGTGGGCAGAGAGCATTTTATGCTTTATATTCACGAGGGCGACAGCAGAGAGGAAACGGCAGGGGAGTTTATTAAACAGTTTTACGGCGGTACGGCTTTTATACCCAAAGAGATTGTTGCGGGGGTAAGCATACCCGATGGAGAGGCTGTTGAAGAGTGGCTTGGCAAGGTAAAGGGGCAAAAGGTTAAAATTGTTGCGCCAATAAAGGGAGAAAAGAAAAAGCTATGTGACCTTGCGGACAAAAATGCGGGAATTTTATTGGATAAGTTTGGAGAGGAATTTAAGAGAGAGCAGAGAAGAACAACAGGGGCGCTGGAGGAAATTAAAAAAGCAATGGGAGCGGATTTTGATTTGGACAGAATTGAAAGCTACGATATTTCCAACACAAACGGATTTGAATCGGTGGCGTCCATGGTGGTTTTTGAAAACGGCAAGGCAAAGCGGAGCGATTACAGAAAATTTAAAATAAAAACCGTTTGCGGGCCGAACGATTACGGAAGTATGGAAGAGGTTATTACAAGGCGGTTTTTAAGATACAAAAAGGAACAGACTGAGGACGTTAAAAGACCTGCCTTTAACAAGCTGCCCGACGTGCTTTTTATTGACGGGGGAAAGGGACACGTTCACATTGTAGAGGAAACCTTAAAAAAGATTGGGTTTAACATACCCGTTTGCGGAATGGTAAAGGACGACAGGCACAGAACGAGAGGACTTATTTATAAAAACAGGGAAATAATTTTACCCGTAAGCTCCGAGGGGTTTAAGCTGATTACAAGAATACAGGACGAGGTACACAGGTTTGCCATAAGCTATCACAGGCAAAGACGGGAGAAAACCGAGTTTAAGTCTGTTTTGGACGATATTAAGGGGATTGGCGAAATTAGAAGAAAGCGGCTTGTTAAGGCATTTGGAGATATTGAAGGAATTAAAAACGCAAGCGTAGAGGAGCTTTGCGGAGTTGAAGGCATGGACAGACCTGCGGCGGAGGCGGTTTACGGCTTTTTCAGACGGAAGGAATAAATTTTTATTGAATAAAATGTAAAAATATTATATTATATATTATGGGTTTCTATAATAAGTATGGCACAACTTAATATATAGGGGGGTTAATTATGTATTCTTTAACTTTACAGGAATTTATTGATGAATTTAATTTAGAGGTGGCATCGGGTAAGGAGTTTGTTGAAAACAGGCACATAACCACGCCTGAGCTTAACAGACCCGCTATTCAGCTTGCAGGGTTTTATGAGCATTTTGATGCTGAAAGACCCCAAATGATTGGAATGGTGGAGCATAGCTTTTTAAGCAAATTAGAGCCTGATTTCAGAAAGGAAACCTTAAAAAAGCTGTTTTCCTACAAGGAAATGCCTTGCTTTATTCTTACAAGGAGCTTGGAGCCTTTTCCCGAAATGCTGGAGTATGCCACGGAAAGCGAAATACCCGTTTTAATTTCCAAGGACAGAACAACTCAGCTTACGGGAGAGATTTTAAACTGGTTAAAGGTTAAGCTTGCGCCCAGAACAACCGTACACGGCGTTTTGGTGGATATTTACGGCGAGGGCGTTCTTATTATGGGCGAAAGCGGTATTGGTAAAAGCGAGGCGGCTATTGAGCTTATAAAAAGAGGACACAGACTTGTGGCGGACGATGCTGTTGAAATTAAAAAAATAAGCCACGACAATTTAACCGGGAGCTGCCCCAAGCTTATAAGATATTTTATTGAAGTAAGGGGTATAGGCATTATAAATGTTAAGCAGATGTTTGGCGTGCAGTCGGTTATGGATTCCGCAAAGATTGACCTTGTTATTAAGTTAGAGCATTGGGAAAAGGGCAAGGTTTACGACAGGATTGGTTTAAATGAGGAATATGTGGAAATTTTGGACACAAAAATAGTTTCACACACAATACCCATTAGGCCCGGCAGAAACACCGCGGTTATTTGTGAAGCGGCGGCTGTAAACAGACGTCAGAAGAAGATGGGCTACAATGCGGCTCAGGTGCTTAATGAGAGAATTTTGAATAATATGAATTGATTTTTATTAATAAATTACAGGGTGATGCTGATGAATGAAATTATTAGGGAGCTTAAAAAAATTGAGGGAGTACAATTTTCGGAAAATGAGCCGATGAGCAGGCACACAACATTTAAAATCGGCGGCTGCGCTGATTTGGCTGTTTTTCCATCTTCCGCAGCTTCCGTTAAAAGGTGCATGGAGGTATTTGAAGGCTTTGGGGTCAGGTATTATATTATAGGAAAAGGCTCTAACATTCTTGTGGGCGACGGGGGCATAAGAGGCGGAGTTATTATTTTGGGAAGTAATTTTGG
>CAYMAA010000141.1:0-2596 GCA_964388305.1 uncultured Lachnospiraceae bacterium
ATAAAGAGTTTGATAATATGAAAATAGCATTAATAAATGAAAACAGTCATGCTTCAAAAAACGGACTTATATACGAAACTCTTAAAAAGGTTGTTGAACCTATGGGGCATACGGTATATAACTACGGTATGCTTACCGCTGAGGACGAAAATCAGCTTACTTACGTTCAGGCAGGTTTGCTTGCAGCCATTCTTATTAACTCAGGCGCTGCGGATTTTGTTGTTACCGGCTGCGGAACAGGCGAGGGCGCTATGCTTGCCTGCAACTCCTTTCCCAAGGTGCTTTGCGGTCATATAGTGGATCCTTCCGATGCATTTATGTTTTCTCAAATAAACGCAGGCAATGCTGTGGCAATTCCTTTCGCAAAGGGCTTTGGCTGGGGCGCAGAGCTTAACCTTGAATATATGTTTGAAAAGCTGTTCTCAACAGAGCCGGGGGGAGGATACCCTAAGGAAAGAGTAGTTCCGGAACAGCGTAATAAAAAAATTCTTGACGGTGTTAAGGAAATTACTTATAAGGATATTATGACAATACTTAAAGAGGTTGACCAAGATTTACTTAAAAATGCCGTATCGGGTGAGCCTTTTAAAAAATATTTCTTTGAAAACAGTAAAAACGAAGAAATAACTGATTATATTAAAAATATTTTGGCATAAAAAGCTCAGGGTATTGCTTGAAAACGCAATGCCCTTTTTTACAATTATAAGGAGGTATTGTTATGAAAAAGCTCGGTTTTGGCTTTATGCGTCTGCCATTGCTTGATAAAAACGATCCGTCGTCTATAGATATTGAACAGGTAAAATCCATGACAGACCTTTTTATGGAGAAGGGTTTTACTTATTTTGATACTGCCTACCCATATCATAAGGAGTACAGTGAAGTTGCAATAAGAAAGGCGCTTGTGGAAAGATACCCCAGAAAGAGCTTTGTTCTTGCGGATAAAATGCCCACCATAAGAGTAACCTGCGCCGAGGACTACCCGATGATTTTTAATACTCAGCTAAAAAGGTGCGGTGTGGAATACTTCGACAGGTATCTTTTACATAATTTGTGGAAAAACAGCTATAAAAGCACGGTGGAATTTGGCGGATTTGATTTTATTCGTCAAAAAACAGAAGAGGGGAAAATAAAAAAATTCGGTTTTTCGTTTCACGATGAGCCTGAGCTATTGGACAGAATACTTTATGAACAGCCACAGACAGAATTTGTACAGCTTCAGGTGAATTACTATGATTGGAACAGTCCGAGCGTGCGTGCAAAGGAATGTATAGAAGTAGCCGCAAAATACGGCAAAGAGGTTGTTGTTATGGAGCCGAATAAAGGCGGCAGCCTTATAAATTTGCCGCCACAAGCCGAAGATGCTCTGAAAAGGATAAACCCAAAGGACAGCAATGCAAAATGGGCAATGCGTTTTGCCGGCTCCTGCAAGGGGGTTGCGGTGGTTTTAAGCGGAATGAGCAATATGGAACAGCTTAAGGAAAATTTAAGCTTTATGGATAATTTTAAGCCTATGAGCCGAACCGAAAAAGAGGCGGTTTTGGCGGCGGCGGAAATTATAAGAAAAAATGCCGCCATTGAATGTACAAAATGCCGCTACTGCACAGAGGTTTGCCCGATAGATATGCCTATACCCGAATATTTTGATGTTTACAACTCATATAAGCTTACGGGGAATATGGGTAATTGCGGAATGTACTACAGACGATATGCCAACGGAAGAAAGCTTGCATCTCAATGTATTGGCTGCGGAAAATGCGAAAACAACTGCCCTCAGCACATAAAAATAAGGGATATGCTTAAAGCTGCGGCAAATACATTTGAGGTTAAGTGATTTGCGTATTATTACAATTTTTAAACATACTAAAACCCCCGTCATAAATAATGGCGGGGGTAAAGCTGTTTATTTTACAACGATGTTTAATATTTTGTTTTTAACATAAATTTCTTTAAAAATGTTTTTTCCGTCAATAAAGCGTTTAACGCCATCTTCGGCATGAGCCTTTTCCTTTACGCTTGCTTCATCTTCATCAAGCGCAATGGTTATTTTGCCCCTAACCTTGCCGTTTACCGTAACGGCAATTGTAACGGATTGTTCAACGGTTTTAGACTCGTCAAACTCAGGCCAGACTGTATTGTGCAAATACCCTTCAAAGCCTGCCGCTTCCCAAAGCTCCTCGGTAATGTGAGGCGCAACGGGGTTAAGCAGAACAATAAATGTTTTAAATTCCGCCTTATTAATGCGTTTTGCCGCATAAAAATCGTTAAGCAGGGACATAAGAGCGGCTATACCCGTGTTAAATTTAAGACCCTCATAGTCCTCGGAAACCTTTTTAATTGTTTGGTGCATTTTTGTTTCAAACTCCTTGGAGTAGCTGTCGCCGTCAACAAGAATTTCCTGCAATCTCCAAACTCTGTCCAAAAATCTGCGGCAGCCCTTAACGCCGTTTTGCGACCAGCTTGCAGCCATATCAAAAGCGCCGATAAACATTTCGTATGTTCTTAATGTGTCCGCACCAAAGTCGTTTACAATATCATCGGGGTTTACCACATTACCGCGGGATTTAGACATTTTTTCGCCGTTTTCGCCCAAAATCAT
>CAYMAA010000142.1:0-2508 GCA_964388305.1 uncultured Lachnospiraceae bacterium
TTTAAAACATCTTTTATATAGGCTTTTTTCAAAGGATTTTCGTCTTTTATGATAATTACATTACCTGTTTTACTAGCATATTGCCTATGTGAACCTCACTGTCTGTCAAGCCTGTAACCAAAAGCTGTAAGCACCTTGTGTACTTCTTCATCTCTAATTCCGTTCGGCTGATTTTTCATTTTTTGAATTATTTTTCAATGCTTGCCACTCACCTCACCTCCTGTATTTATAGTACCGCATTTAGTACTATTTCTCAAGAGGTTTCTTAAACCTTTTTATATTTTACTATTATTATTTATTGGAATACAACCATGTAGCCTCAACACCACACTGAGTAATATCGTTTTTATCCTTCTCTTTATAGCCCATTAACAACTTAGCTCCAACCTGTAAAGTTGCCGCATCACCTTTTTGTCAAAGGCATTAGTGTTCCATACTTTAACACCGCCCTTTTTATGTTTTACCACATATAAAGCAGCGTAATATTTCTGTTTATTTATAGTTTTGTTACAAGGCATTATGCTTGAAATTATGCAGGCAAATCACCCCAGCCATGCCTTTTTTAGCTTGTCAACGGCTGTTTTTATTTGTTCGTGGCTCAATGCGCCAAAACCCGTAAGAAATGAGTTGGGAGGGAATGTGTTTATCGCCCGTATTCTGTTTGAGGAAATAGGCATCAGCTTTACACCTTCGGCGGCTGCAGCAGATGTCAGATCCTTTTCCTTCAAATTCTTTTTTACTGTTATTATAAAATATGTTCCGTCCTCTGCGTTTGTTATATCAACAATTTTACTTAAATCGGATTTTTTTATAAGCTCAATAAGCAAATTTCTTTTGCCGCCGTAAATTGCCTTTAGGCTGTTGCAGTGGTTTTCATAATATCTGCGTAAAATATATTTCGCAAGCACCTGCTGTTCGGTGCGGGAGGCAAGGCAGGTATAAAAGGGATACAGTTTGTCAAATGTATTTTTTAATGATGAGGGCAATATCATATAGGATGTTTTTACGGAAGGCGCTATTGAACGTGAAAATGTACCCAAATATATTACCTTTTCGTTTTTATCGGTTAAAAACAATGGCTTTAAATCATTTTTACAGGAAAAATCCGCATCAAAATCAGCCTCAATAATATATCTGTTTTCACTTTCCTCCGCCCAATGTATAAGCTGCTCTCTTTTTTTAAACGGCATAATGTAATTTGTCGGGTACTGACCCTTTGGTGAAACATAAACAACATTTATGCCCTTTTCGTAAAGCTCATTAATTTCAAAGCCGTTTAATGTGTTTTCTATAAGCTCAATTTTTCTGCCCGTATTTTTAACAGGCACATAGCTGCGTAAAAAACAGGCGTTTTCAAATCCGAAAACCGTTGATTGGGGAAACAGGGCGGCAAGCTGAGTAAGCAAATAGTCCGTGCCTGCGCCTATAATAATTTTATCCGCCCTGCAGTGAAAGCCGTGGAGTGAATAAAGCATTTTTTCTATTGCCTTTCGCAAATCCTTTTCTCCGTATTTATGCCCGAAGCCTAAAAGCTCCCCCATATCCCCAATGGTTTCCCTGTAAAGCCTTGAAAATGTTTTTTGAGGTACAGAGGGAATATCTGTTCCGTTATGGCTCATATTTATGGCAATTTTTGAGTTTAAATATAAATCAGGCTCATCAATTTCAGTATTTACAACAGCAGGCACTCTTGCAAAGCATCCGCTCCTCGGCTTTGCCTCCAGCATACCCTCCGCTTCAAGGCGAAAATATGCCATCTCAGCCGTTGTTTTACTTATGCCAAGCTCCTTTACAAGTGTGCGGCGGGAAGGCAGCCTTTCTCCGTCGGCAATTCTCCCTGTCAGTATATCCTGCTTTATATATTCGTAAAGCTGTATATAAATCGGCTCATTTGCTGTTTTATTGGGTTTAAAGCCTTTCATTGCAGCGTCCCCCTTAAACTTTCAAATACTCTTATCAATGCCCTCAAAATCTGGCCCCTAAAAAATAATGCCAAATTGGTACTGTTTTTATTAATATTGCTTAATTATAATTATTATAAATAAAAAAATTCATTTTAACAAGGGGGTTTTTATTATGATGAAAAAAATGTGTGCGGCAGTTTTGGGTACGGCAATGCTTGTAAACGGCATTACATTTGTAAACGCAGAGGGAGAAGCCGCCAACGGCGACTCTGATATTGAAACCGGCGTTATGGCAACAGACAGCGCCGTAACGGCAGAAGCGGAAGAGGCGGAGCTTGCCGCAGATACTTCTTCCTTCGACCCTGAAACGGTTATGTGGACAAATAACCCAATCGAAAATGTGCTTGCACAGGCAGGCATTTATTCCAATGCGGCGGAGATCAATCCCAATGCCGCCAAAACAGACACAGGTGTGCAAAACCCGTATTCCAACCAGGGCACAAGCTATAACGGTTGGGAATATGCGGAATATTGCTGGACAAACTTTTACCCCATAGGCAACGGACGTATGGCAGGTATGGTTGCAGGCGGAATTGACAAAGAG
>CAYMAA010000143.1:0-2455 GCA_964388305.1 uncultured Lachnospiraceae bacterium
CCGCTAAATTCATTTTTTACAGCTTAGTTAAGGGCGCTTGCTTCCGGGCAGCCTTTTATACAAGCGCTAACCCGACAAATTAGACTTATAGGGTTTGAGCCTTTTATTCGGTTATTATTTTGTTTTTACCCTGTTGTTTTGCTTTATACATAGCGGCATCGGCTAATTTGAAGGTTGCCAGTGCGGTTTCGCCGTTATGGGTGCATATACCTCCGCTGAAGGTGATTATCTTGGAGGTGAAATCAAACTTTGAATATATAAAAGCGGCGCTTATGCTTTGGAGAACGTGGAGAGCTTCTTTTTTTGTACGGCAGGGAAGTATTATGGCAAATTCCTCGCCGCCGTAGCGGCAGGCTATATCCGTTTGGCTGCAATAGCTTTTAATTATTTCCGCAAGCCTTATTAAAACCTTATCTCCGCAATCGTGACCGTATTTATCGTTAATTCGCTTAAAGTCATCCACATCTATAATAGCAAGGGAAAACGGGGTTTTATCATTTATAATTTCATTCAGCCTTTTGTAAAACTCGCTGTGGTTATAAAGTCCCGTCATTGGGTCGCAGCGGAGTTTATTCTCCAAGCTTTGCTGTTTTATCATTTGGTGCCTTATTGCCATTTCATTCTCGTGGGAGTAATTTATAATTGCGTTTCCCAAAATATAGATAACAATAAGAACCATAAACATTACTATAAAATTTAAAAATAAGATGGGGTTATTTTTTTGCTCCGTAAATGCTGAAACAACCATGCTTATTATAAGAGAGCAGACTGTTAAAGCCATACATTTTTTAATCAGCCTTTTGTTGCCGTATACGCAGGTAATTAAAAAGGGTATGGGCAGGGAGCAGAAAACCGCCGTAAAGTAGCAATGCACGCATGTGGCATTTAGGAGCATCATGTTAAGTCCGTAAACGGTACATACGTTTTTTCTGTAAGAAGAAAATCCAGATGATTTATTTATAAGGTGCATAAACCATACCGAGCAGGCATTTACGGCTGTGGGCAGGAATACATACACCAAAAAATAATGTGAAAAAAAGGCGCTTTTAAGGTTATTATGCTTCATTACAAAATAAACGGAAACTTCCAGCAAAAATATAAGTATTGTTATAAAAAAGCAGGCTTTTATAATTCTTTTTCTGTATTTTCTGTCTGTAAATCTTTCATCCATTATTTATTTCTCCTTTCTCATATAATAAAGCGTCTATCCCAATACCTATGCTGCGAGGGCAGAGGATAATGAATGTTGGCTTATGAAAGGGAAAGCATTTTGTTTAAGGCTGCTTGTGCATTATTTGCAATGCTTTTATCTACCGAAACCCGACGGGCAAAATTACCGTTTTGTACTTCCTTCAATGTATCGCACAGGCTTTGGACTGTAATTTTATTCATATTGCCGCAAACGGAGGCTGTATCCAATATTTTAATATCCTTGTCCGGATTAGCGGCGATAAGACGGTTTACGAGATTTTTTTCCGTTCCGATAATAAATTTACTGCCTGCGGGAGAATTTTTTACTGTGTTAATTATATATTCCGTAGAGCCTTTGCCGTCTGCTTGGGAGGCAATTTCATAACGGCACTCCGGATGGACGATAATTTTATGGTCGGGGTAGTTCTTTCTTGCGGCTTTAAAGGTTTCATCGGAAATATTGTGGTGAACATGGCAGTAGCCGCCCCAAAGAACAATTTTAATATCATTTTTATTGCAGTTATAGCTAAGCTCATTGCTTTCGCAGTTATAAACAGCCATTTCTTCCAATTTAATGCCTAAATCCGCCGCTGTGTTTCTGCCTAAGTTTTGATCCGGCAGGAAAAGAACAACCTTATTTTGAGAAAATGCCCATTTTACTATATTTTTGGCATTGCCGGAGGTTACAACCGTTCCGCCGCAGCTTCCGCAAAATGCTTTTACCTCTGCCTTTGAGTTTACATAGGTAATGGGAAGAACGGAGTTTTTGCCAAAGTCCTTTTCCAAAAGCTGCATACAACGGGCGGCAGTTTCAGCGTTTGCCATATCTGCCATGGGGCAGCCGGCGTTATGTACGGGAAGAAATACTTTGCGGTTATCCTCCGTTAAAATATCGGCTGTTTCCGCCATAAAATGCACCCCGCAAAAAACTATGTATTCCGCCGTTTTATTTGCTTTTGCCAGTTGGGCAAGCTTAAGAGAGTCCCCAACGGCATCTGCGAGGGAAACAATGGCATCATTCTGATAATGGTGCGCAAGTATGATGAGCCTATCGCCCATTTCTTCTTTTATTTTTTTTATGTTATCTATCATAAATATACCTCATTTGCTATAAGTACATATAATTTTCATAATCATTCAATGATTTCTTATATATTATCACGCGGCAGGGAGAATGTCAAGAATAACAGGATAGACGCCACGTCATCAAAATTGCAATATTAAATGTCCACAAAATTTGTTAAGCGACTTTGTTAATATCCAC
>CAYMAA010000144.1:0-2310 GCA_964388305.1 uncultured Lachnospiraceae bacterium
ACTGTTATTGTCCTTATCATAAAAAACATTCATATTTTTGTAAAGAAAATTACTTAATTCACTTGCGCTGTCCTCCGCCTTAATGTTTTCAACACTTAAAAGCTCCTTTTCAATACTGTCGCTAAGGCTGACTCCATAAATTTTTGCCTGCTCCCTTGCAAACTCCCCCTTTGCGCTCACAAGCAATGCCGCCGCTGATGCCGTCAAAACTGCGCCCAACACGGCAAACACTAAAATAAAAACAATACTTATAAGCATTGCCTCACCCTTATTGTTTTTAAGCGCCTTAAAGCATTTAAACATAATGTCCTCCATAGCTTAAAGAAACTCTTATTAATTTGCTTCAGCGAATTAATAAGCGGTTTCTTAATTATAAAATCCGTGCATATCCTTATAAGCCTCCCAAGGCGTTCTTCCGCCGTCATTAGGGTTATATGGCAAAATTATTACTTTTTTCTCACCGCCAAGGTCAACCTCTCCTCGCCAAACATAGTTTACGGAATATACCAAAATTTCTTTTAAACCGTCCCTTTCCAAGCCTTCAGTACCCTCAGCCAAAACACGTCCGAAATAATAGTTCTCACCGCCGCCGCAGTTATCCGCAATAACAGGCATACCGCCGCCAAGCACATTAAAACAGCCGTTAATAACAACCCTGCCGCTGTTTTTTCCCGCAACGGCAGCCTCCCCCTGTTTAAATTCATAATAATTAACGCATCGGAAAATTCCGCTGCCCTTAACAGCCGCCGTATCGGTACTTCCCAAAATACCTCCAACAAGTGCGCCGTGTACATATCCTGCATTTTCGCACCTGCTTAAAACAATGCCCATACTGCTCTTTCCGCCAATGCCGCCGCAAACACTTCCAAAAACCTCACCAAAATTTAAACAGTCCTCGCATTTAAGGCTGTAGTCATATTCTCCGAAAATACCGCCGCAGTTCCCCTCTGCCGCAAAAACGCTTCCGTAGTTGCCGCACCCTTCAATTTTTCCGTTTTTGTTGTATATGCAGGATACTATTCCCCCTGCTCTCTTCTTTCCAAAAACATTTCCGAAATTAAAGCAGTTTCTTATCTCGCCGCCGCCCTGCTGCATAGCCAAAATGCCTCCGCAGTTTGTAAAGCTGTCCTCTTCAAATTCCATATATACGTCGCTGTTGTTGTATATGTTTATAAGGGAATTTTCTCCCATATTAAGTCCAATACAGCCGCCGCAGCCCGCTTCTCCCATATTTTCGCCCAAAAACTTAACTTCAACGGCAAAATTGCCGCCGCTTGCGCAATTATTTACAATTCCGTAAATATCGTTAAAGCCAACAATTCCCCCTGCATAGCCGCCGCCTGAAATTTTCACGTCATAAGGAGTATTTTCTCTTTCCGCCAAAGCCTTTTCCAAATACAGCGCAAATTCTTTTCCGCTTGTTTTTCCGTCATTTTCAAGCTCTTTCAAGCTGTCCGCATTAACAGAGTTTTTGCCGAAACAATCTCTTACAACTCCGCCGTTTCTTCCGGCAACGCCGCCGACATAGCCAATATCTCCCCTTACAGAGCATTTTTCGGGCAAACTCCCCAAAATAATTCCGCTGTAGCAGTTGTTTCCGCAAATACCGCCAATGCTGCTGCCATTGCCGAAAATTGTATAATCACTGCCATTCTCTTCCTCCGAGCCGATTTCAGTGTTTATGTCCCTGTTGTCTGAAACAAAGCAGTTTTCTATAACCGCCGTTTCCCTGACACTTTCTTGGTCACTGCCGTTTGTGCCGGCTATGCCGCCTGTGCCGCCTGCGCTGCTGCAATTACCCAAAACCTGTCCGCCAAAATAACAACCGCTTATTTTGCCTTTGTTTATGCCAACAATTCCTCCAACATTTTCTTCACCCTCAACCACAACATTTTCAGTCTTTACATCAGCAATACTTCCAAAATTTTCCGCGCATACAGAGCCGCACTCGCCGCCCTTAAAATAACAGTTGTCAAGCTCCAATCCGCTAATCTCTCCGTAATTTTTGTAAAATAAGGCCGCCGTATCCTTGCCTTCAATATTCAAATTTCCGATTTTACAACCCTCTCCGCTAAATATAAAACTGCCCTCTTTAACCTCTTTTACGGGAATAAAGTCTAAATCCGTTTCCCTGTCCGGTTCAATTCTTTGGGGTATATCACTTGCGGAAGAGTCAAAAGCGTTTCCTGCTGCCGCAATGCCTTCATTACCGCCCCAATTAAAGGCTTTTGTTTGGCAAATTTTAAGCTCGTCCTTTCCGTTGTATTCAAAAAGAGCCTCTATGTATCTTAAATTATATAAATGTCTGCC
>CAYMAA010000145.1:0-2281 GCA_964388305.1 uncultured Lachnospiraceae bacterium
CGTTGCGTCCTGCTCAACAGCTATTAAGCAAGGAACACCCTTGCCTGCCTGATATTCGCTTCTTACGGTGTGTCCCGGACCCTTGGGAGCAATCATTGTAACGTCAACATCCTTGGGAGGTACAATCTGACCGAAGTGGATATTGAAGCCGTGAGCAAACATAAGCATATTGCCGGGTTCAAGGTTAGGAGCGATGGACTCCTTGTAAAGCTTTGCCTGAAGCTCATCGTTAATAAGAATCATAATAATGTCTGCACGCTTAGCGGCCTCTGCGGAAGTATAAACCTCAAAGCCCTGCTCTTCGGCTTTCTTCCAGGACTTGCTGCCCTCGTAAAGACCGATAATAACATTACAGCCGGACTCCTTGGCGTTTAAAGCGTGAGCATGACCCTGGCTGCCGTAGCCTATAATTGCAATTGTTTTGTCCTTAAGTAAGCTTAAGTTGCAGTCTTCCTGATAAAATATTTTTGCCATTTTAAAAATTCCTCCTTAAATTTGACCGCAAAGGGTCTGAAATTAATTTTTAATATTTTTAATAGGGTTGTTACCGCGGCAAAGGGCGGTAAGCCCTGTTCTGACAATTTCCTTAATGCCAAAAGGCTCCATAAGCATAATGAAGGAATCAATTTTATCCTGATTTCCCGTCATTTCTATTGTTACGGATTCCGTTGCCACATCTATAATGTTGGCACGGTAAATATCCACTATGGAAACAATTTCGCCTCTTGTTTTTGCGTTACAGCCAACCTTTATAAGAGTAAGCTCTCTGAAAACAGCTCTTCTGGTAGTCATATCCACTACCCGTCTTACATCTATAAGCTTTTCTACCTGCTTTATAATCTGCTCAATGTCCTCTTCCTCGCAAATTACAACTACCGTAATTCGTGATATGCCGGAATTTTCCGTTTCTCCAACCGAGAGGGAGTCTATATTATAGCCTCTGCGTGAAAAAAGACCCGAAACACGGCTTAAAACACCCGCCTGATTATCTACAAGTATGGAAAGTACATGTCTTTTCATAATCAAACCTCTTTCTAAAAAAATATACACACCTTGAAAAATTACTTTTAATTATAATATAATAAAAAAACCCGCCGCTATCCTAAAGATAGGGACGAGGCAAATTCGTGGTACCACCCTAATTTATCCCCATATATAGGGAACTTATGAGGTTCTGTCAAACCTTCTCCTGTAACGGGGATAACCGTCCTTTCTTAATAAGCGTTTTAAAGTATAAACAACCGTTAGGAAAAGAAGCTAATGAGGGATAACAAAATAAGGCACATACCGTTTTTCACCAATCCGCAAGGAAACAACGGCTCTCTGAAAAGTGCTTCTTATTAAGCTTACAGCTCAGTCAATGCTTTTAAACATTAATACTTAATGCTTATTGTAACAATTTAAGATGTAATTGTCAACACCTTTTGTCAAACTTTTTAAACTTTTTTGCCGACCGTAAATTTTCAAAGCAAATTTCCCTGTTCAATTTGTTCCAATCAAATTTTTACCTTGACTTAACATACATTTACTGTTAAAATATATATTATTATGAAACACTGTTTACTCAGCGGTTCCTTATATTATAATGAAAAGAGGGGTTTTAAATGGCAAGAATTAAAACTATAAGCACAAGAAACCTTGCTCAGTCTGCGCTTAACGGCGGATGCGGAGAATGTCAAACATCATGCCAGTCAGCAAGCAAAACTTCTTGCAGCATTGCAAATCAGCAGTGTGAAAAATTAAAGTAATCACAATGTTTAAAATCGTTGCTTTTTGGCAGCGATTTTTATTTGCACCCCAACAAATAAACCTACAGGAGATATAAAATGGTACACGGATACAAAAATAACGGATATAACATAATAATAGATGTAAACAGCGGCTCGGTACACGCAGTAGACGAAGCTGCTTACGATACAATTTTAATGTACGAAAATACCGATAAGGCGGAAATATCAAAAACGGTTTGCCAAAAATACGGCATTACCCAAAAGGATATGGATGAGCTTTTTTCCGACATAGAATCCCTAAAGGAACAGGGTTTGCTTTTTTCAAAGGATATATATAAGGAAATGGCGCCCTATTTAAAAAACAGACATTCTGTTGTAAAAGCGCTTTGTCTGCTTGCAGCGCAGGACTGCAATATGGCGTGTAAATACTGCTTTGCCTCCGAGGGGGAATATAACCAAGGCAGCAGATGCCTTATGAGCTTTGAAACAGGCAAAAGAGCCATAGACTTTTTAATAGAAAACTCAGGCACAAGAAAAAATTTGGAGGTGGA
>CAYMAA010000146.1:0-2259 GCA_964388305.1 uncultured Lachnospiraceae bacterium
TCCACAAGGGATTCCTTGGCTTCGTCCTGCCCGGCAACATCTTCAAAGGATACGCCTGTTTCCTTTTGAACATACATTTTTGCCGTGGATTTGCCAAGAGCGCCGCCGCCCATTTTTTTCATAAAAAGATTTGAAATAATTGTGAAAATAATTATTATGCTTAAAAGGGGCAGTATCCATTCCGCAAAGAATGATATAAAAGGAGAGTTAAAGTCTATAGGCTTTGAAAATTTTACATTATGCTCCGTAAGATAGGACACAAGCTCATCGTTTGGAACATAGCCGACATACAGCTCGCTCTCCTTGCCCTGTGCGGCTTTAAGGCTTGCTATAAGCTCCTTGGAATATGTTTCGTCGTTTGTATCTTTTTTTGTTTCAATATCCAACGCTTTTTCATTATCTACCGTAACTACAAGCTTATCGGACTTATATTCCACTGATTTTACAACGCCCTTATCCACATAGTCCAAAAAACGGCTGTACTCTATTTCGCACATTTTTTGAGCCATACTTGATGCGGTTACAAAATTCATTATTCCCGTAATTACAAGTGATACAATAAGAATTATGCCAAAGATTTTCAGATTGTTTGCGTTATTGTTGGGTTTGCCTCCGTCATTGGACTGAGGAGAATTATTATTACCCATATTGTTATTGTTATCCATTTTTTTCACATCCTTTGATTATTATAATTCTACTTTATTTTATAATGTTTTGGCAGAAATTACAATAATAAAATTAATATTTAACAAAGTTTTATTTTTGCGCCTAAGCTTTTGAGCTTTTCCGCTAAATTGTGGTAGCCGCGGTTTATGTGGGAAACACCGTTTACTGTGGTTATACCCTCGGCACAAAGGGCGGAAATGATTAGCGCAGCGCCTGCGCGAAGATCGGTGGCGGTTACGTTTGTACCCGTTAAGCGAGGCACACCTCTTATAACGGCGCTTCTGCCCTCTGCTTTAATATCCGCTCCCATTCTTATAAGCTCCGCAGCGTGCAAAAAGCGGTTTTCAAATATGGTTTCGTTTATTATGCCCGTGCCTTTGCCCAGCGCCATAAGGCTCATAAACTGCGGCTGCATATCAGTGGGAAAACCCGGGTAGGGCAGTGTTTTAATATCCGAATTAATTATTGGAGGGTTGGCTGTTGCCGTTATTTGGTTTTGTTTTTCGACAACATTTACACCCATTTCCCTCAGCTTGAAAATGACGGGCAGAAGGTGAGCCGGAACAACATTTTTTACCGTAACACTTCCGCAGGCGGCGCCGACAAGCATAAATGTGCCTGCTTCAATTCTGTCGGGGATTACCGAGTGGGTTGCGCCGTGGAGGTGAGAAACACCTGTTATTTTAATTGTATCGGTGCCTGCGCCCGTTATGTTTGCGCCCATTTTTGTTAAAAAGCCGCAAAGGTCGGTAATTTCAGGCTCCATAGCGGCGTTGGAAAGGTTGGTTGTGCCTTTTGCAAGCACAGCAGTCATTATGATATTTTCCGTTGCTCCTACACTGGGGAAGTCCAGATAAATGTTTGCGCCGCAGAGATGTTTGCATTTTAGCTTTACTATGCCAAACTCCCGTGAAAACTCCGCGCCCATTTCGGACAATCCTTTCAGGTGCAGGTCTATAGGACGGGAGCCTATGGAACAGCCTCCGGGCAGCGCTATGCTGACTGAGCCTGTGTGGGCAAGGAGAGGGCCTGCGGTTAAAAAGGAGGCTCTTATTTTATCCATATAAGGATTGGCGGCAAGATCGGAGGCACGGCAGGAGGCTTTTATTTTAAGTACGTTATTTTTTTTATCAAAGTTTGTTTTGGCGGATGCGGAGTTGAGTATTTTTTCCATTACCAATATGTCGCTTAAAGGAGGTATGTTATTAATTGT
Source organism: uncultured Lachnospiraceae bacterium (assembly GCA_964388305.1). GTDB lineage: Bacteria > Bacillota > Clostridia > Lachnospirales > CAG-274 > JAJQCI01. The sequence continues at coordinate 1,880 of CAYMAA010000146.1, forward strand.
ACATTCTTCATCTGTTAAAAGAGCTGCCGCCATTATGGGCAGGGCGGCATTTTTAGAGCCTGATATTTTTACTGAGCCTTTTATGGGCTGCTTTCCCTCTATTATAAAATAAGACATATTTTCATTCCTCGTGTTTTTTTAATAATCATACGGCAGATTTAGCTTTGGCATAGAATTATTATAACCTGAAAAGAATTTAGTAACCGCCGACTGATTAGTTCGTCACAGCGCTCGGAAAATATTTGCTTTTGTCTGATTATCGGCGTTTTCTCAGGGAAACACTGATTACATTTGCCCAAAATCTGAGCAATTTGGTACAATAAAACTATAACTATAAACAGTTCTGATGAAAGGATGAGTTGAGGATGTTAAATGAATAT
>CAYMAA010000147.1:0-2255 GCA_964388305.1 uncultured Lachnospiraceae bacterium
GGAGAGGAGGGCGCAGCGTTCCGCTTTTTTAGCTTCTTCGCCCATAGATGCCCATACGTCCGTATAAAGGACTTGAGAGCCTTTTACATCTGCCATATTATCCGTAACGGTAATGGAAGAGCCGTTTTGGTCTGCCCAAGCCTTGCATTGTGCAAGGAGGGTTTCATCGGGGAAAAGAGCCTTTGGAGAAATGATTTTATAATTTACTCCGCATTTTGCACAGCCTATCATAAGCGCATTGGACATATTATTTCTGCCATCGCCTATATATGTAAAATTAATGCCCGAGAGCTTGCCGAAATGCTCTTTAATTGTTAAAAAGTCCGCCAAAACCTGTGTGGGGTGGTCGTCATCGGTTAAGCCGTTCCACACGGGTACTCCGCTGTATTTTGCAAGGGTTTCCACTGTTTGCTGACTGAAGCCCCTAAACTCTATGCCGTCAAACATTCTTCCCAAAACTCTTGCGGTATCCTTTGTATCTTCCTTTCCGCCCAAATGAATATCCTGCTTGGAGAGGAACTCGGGGAAAGCACCCTCATCATTACAGGCAACAACAAAGGAACAGCGTGTACGGGTTGAGTTTTTTTCAAAAATAAGAGCTATATTTTTATTAAGCAGACGTTTATCGTAAATGCCTGCTTTTTTCTTTGCTTTAAGCTCAGCGGCAAGATCCAGAAGATAGAAAATTTCTTCCTTTGAATAGTCTTTTAATGTTAAAAAATTTCTTTTATAAAGATTAACGCTCATAATAGGCCTCCTTAATTATATTGCACTAATTATACACCAATATAAATTTTTATTCAAGGATTTTTAAACCGTTTTAAATGTTTTGTAATTATAAAAAGCTCTCATGGTGTTGTGAGAGCTTTATTTTTTTAGTTTAGGGTTGAGGTTGGGAGTCTGAGGCGGAATTTGTATCTAATTCGGGAACAGGGTTTGTTACCTCTTTAAATATACTCATAAACTCTTCTCCTGTTATGTTTTCCTTTTCGATTAAGTGTTCAGCTATTTTGGTTAAGGCGGTACGGTTTTCGGAAAGTAGTTTTTTTGCCTTTGCGTGGCAGGAGCGGATTATCTCCAATACTTCCTTATCTATTTCAGCAATGGTTTGCTCACCGCAATGTGCCACAACACGTCCGTCCAAATACTGATCCTGTATGGACTCCAAGCCCATAAGGTCGAAGCGGTCGCTCATACCGTACATGCTTATCATACTTCTGGCAAGCTTAGAGGCACGCTCTATATCGTTGGAGGCGCCTGTGGTAACAGAGCCAAACTCTATTTCCTCGGCGCTTCTGCCTGCAAGAAGAACGGTTATTTCGTCAAGTATTTCTTCCTTGGACATAAGGAAGCGTTCCTCCTCGGGCATTTGCATTGTATAACCCAATGCGCCGTTGGTACGAGGCACGATTGTAATTTTTTGAACAGGCTGTGTATTTTTTTGCAGCGCCGCCGCCAAGGCGTGACCCACCTCGTGGAAGGAAACAATACGCTTTTCCATTTCCGAAAGAATACGGTTTTTCTTTTCCTTGCCTGCAATTACAAGCTCTACAGCATCAAGGAGATCCTCCTGCCTGACAATATCTCTGTTCATTCTTACGGCACGAAGAGCCGCCTCGTTTATCATATTGGCAAGGTCAGCGCCCGAGGCGCCGCTGGTTGCAAGGGCGATTTGGTGTAGATCCGTATCCGCACCCATTTTAACATTTCTTGCGTGTACCTTTAATATATCCTCTCTGCCCTTTAAATCGGGGTTTTCCACAATAATTCTTCTGTCGAAACGCCCCGGACGAAGGAGCGCCTTATCCAGCACCTCGGGGCGGTTTGTTGCGCCTAAAATCACAACACCCTTAGAGGTATCGAAGCCGTCCATTTCCGAAAGGAGCTGATTAAGGGTTTGGTCGTTTTTATTAAGAGCGTCATCACGCTTATGACCTACCGCATCCAGCTCATCTATAAAAACTATACACGGCGCGTTTGTTTGGGCTGTTTTAAACAAATCTCTTATTCTGGAGGCGCCCAAGCCGACAAAAACCTCTTCAAAATCCGAGCCTGAAACTGACATAAAGGATACGTTTGCCTCACCTGCAACGGCTCTGGCAAGGAGGGTTTTACCTGTTCCCGGAGGGCCTACAAGAAGCGCGCCCTTTGGCTGTTTTGCGCCTATTTTATGGTATTTTTCGGGGTTATGGAGGAAGTCTATAATTTCCACAAGGGATTCCTTGGCTTCGTCCTGCCCGGCAACATCTTCAAAG
>CAYMAA010000148.1:0-2240 GCA_964388305.1 uncultured Lachnospiraceae bacterium
CGATTGTATTAATAGTCACATTCTATTTTGCATTTTATATTGAGCTTAAAATTCTTACACTTTTATCGCAGGAACAAGCAAAATCAAATTGATACATATTTAAGATTGTCCTAATTTTCTTAGTATTTAAAGCTAATGTATCAAGTTCTGACATATTTCTCACCCCCCTGCATTAAAAAAGACGCTCGTTCAAATAAGCGCCTTCCATATACGTTAAAATAAGTCTGAATGTGTCCCCGTTCGAGTTAAATATAAAATCAAAAAATCATTATCGATTTTATAAATCAGCAACCAATCAGATTGGATATGACATTCTTTGCACCCGTTATAATCACCGGATAAAAAATGGTCTTTGTTTTTAAGGGGCAGCTTTTCACCGTTTGCCAGTTTTGTTACAACCTCATCAAGCAATGATACATCATAACCCCTTTTTATTATGGCCTTTAAGTCTCTTTTAAATTTAGAGGATTGAATAATTTTATACATCGCTTTCTATCTCCTTTAAGGCCTCGCTTAATATTTCATTAAAGCTCGAATATGTCCTATACCCCGAAGGATTTTTTTGCATTTGTTCAACCTCTCTAATGGCCTCCAAAGTTTCTTCATTAGGCGTATCCGCCTTGATTTTAAACGGAATTTCCCCCGTTCTTAAAATCTGCCTGAAATAAACATTAACAGCCGTAGTAAAATTCATACCCATTTCGTTTAAAATTGCTTCAACTCTTGTTTTTAAATCAGCATCTAACCTTATATTTAAATTTGTCATACTCATAATGTACACCTCCATATATATTATATGTCATATTGCGCACATTGTCAATAAATTTATTTGCAATTAGATGTAATGTTTTAAAATGTCACTGCTCTTTTTGCTTTGTGCCGCTCTTTGCCTGCCCAGTCTTTCGGCTAATGTGTTTTTGTCCTCGCCTCCGCCGTTTCCTCCTGCGTTTCCGCCGCCGTTCGGCGTTCTTCCAAGGCCTTTAAACTTCTCATTAACCTTGCTGTCAACGATTTTGTTTACAAGCTCGTTAAGAGCCGCAACCTTTTTGTCAATTTCTTCACTGTCAGCGCCCATAACAAGGTCAACAAGCCTTAAAGCCGTTTCGCTGCCGTCATCAAGTCCTGCCTTCTTAATAGCTCCTATGGCATAATAACGGTTTTCCTTTTCGGTTATGGCTCTTTCTCTTTCGTCAAGGGCGTTTTGCTTTTGTTCGTCATCGTATTTTTTCAGCTCATCGGCTGTCATTTTTTCACGCTTCATTTTTTCAAGCTCTTTCTGTAAAGCAGAGCTCTTTTTGCGTTCCTCAGCCATTGCCTTATCAAGCCTTGCTTGAAGCAGCCGCTCAAAATCGGACGGCTTGTTCTTATCCTTTTGCCCTTTGTCACCCTCCGGGTCGTTGCCCTCACCGCTGCCGGTTCCATTGCCGCCGCTTGAACCCTCCGGGTCGTTGCCTTCACCGCTGCCGGTTGTACCGCCCCCTGCGCTGCTGCCTGTTGTACCACCCCCTGCGCCGCTTCCGCCATCGGGAGCATACATAATAGATAAAATAGACAATTTCCTTTTCATTAAGAATCCCTCCATTCCGTATAGAAATACAGTCTGCCTCCATATAGAAAGCATATAAATAAGCCCCTCCATATAGAAAGAGCCTTTATAAAAAAGGTTAAGCATTTAGCTTATCCCCATTATACACATTGTTTAATTTCAAATTTTGTAGTTAATGCAGAGAATTTTAACCCACCTCTTTTTATAGACGAAGCAACAATTTAGGGTCGGTATCAATAAAACAAATGATGTTCTTAATAATATAGATATACCTATTATTACAAGATTAGAAAAACCCGCATCAATGAGTTTATTTGCAGATAATCCAATTAAAAAACATCTTGGAACTGATACTATAAACGATGTAAACCGATTGCCCCTCTATGAAGTAATTTATAGTTTAAAAACTCCGTAAATTCGGCGAAAGTCTTATACTTCTTTTTACTACCGCATTAAAAAAGCACCCTTTTCAGAGAGCTAAAGTATGGTTATCTTATTTCGTTGTTTAAATTCAGCAAGAAACTATGGAATTAATTTAACTCCTGCTTCTACAATTCCTTTAGTGTATTTGCAGCTTTTTTCATTAATGAATTTTCGTTAAGATATTCAAGTCCTTTTAAGGTAATTCTGGGATTATTGACAGAAATAACCACATTTCCCTGTGCACCGTATTTAACAGATACTCCCTCAACAT
>CAYMAA010000149.1:0-2146 GCA_964388305.1 uncultured Lachnospiraceae bacterium
ACTAAAAATATTTCTATAAAGCTATTTGGAGATCTTAAAAGTCAACAAAATATAAACAGTTTAGATAATATTTTATCAAATCTTATTAAAGGAAAATTGTGGATAAAAGATACATAATTATTGTACGGGAGCCTATGAAATAATCTCAGTTTAAAGAAATTATTTCATAGGCTCGAAAAATTTTTTAAGGAGTTGAGAAAATGAAAAAAATTAAAACATCAGATTTAATATTATATTTTATTATTGGTATAATACTGTTTTACTTAGGTTATCGCATTGCTATAATGTATTATTCGCTTACATCATTGTCTGCTATTGACAGATTAGGCTATATAAGCGAACACTTATCCTTGCTTATTATACCCGAGTTTTCTTTATCCCATAAACCGTTTTTATGGGGTTTAGGCTTTTTAGGTGTTTTTGCCTTGCTAATAATATATATACAAACAACTCGGCATAATTTTATGACGGGTGTGGAACACGGTTCTGCCAGTTGGGGAACACCTGCGGATATTAAGCCTTTTATAGACTTTGATAACAAGGATAACAATATGATTTTTACACAGACGGAAAAAATGAGCATTAACACAAGAAAAACTATGCGAAATAACAATGTGCTTGTTATTGGCGGCTCAGGCTCAGGTAAAACCCGTTTCTGCGTAAAGCCTAATCTTATGCAGTTACATTCTTCTTATGTAATTACAGACCCCAAGGGAAGTCTTATAGGGGAGTGCGGCAAAATGTTTGAAGATGCCGGATATAAAATAAAGTCCCTTAATCTTCTTGATTTTTCCAAATCCAATAAGTACAATCCCTTTAAATACATTCGCAGTGAAAAGGATATTTTGCAGTTAGCCGATATGATTATAAAAAACTGCGGCGGCAAAAACGAAAAAGAGGATTTTTGGATAAAAGCGGAAAGACTGCTCTATCAGGCTCTTATTGCTTATGTTCATTTTGAATTATCCCCCGAATTACAAAATTTCAGCTCATTACTGAAAATCCTTAACGCTATGGAGGTACGGGAAGAAGATGAAGGCTTTGAAAATGTGGTAGACTATCTTTTTAAAGACGTTGAAGCCGATAAAAATAAAAATCAATATTGTGTTCTTCAGTATAAAAAATTCAAGCAAGCGGCAGGAAAAACCGCAAAATCAATACTTATAAGCTGTGGTGTGCGGCTTTCTCCTTTTGATGTTAAAGAGGTACGGGAGCTTACCGAAAAAGATGAAATGGACTTAGCTTCAATCGGCACTGAAAAAACGGCTGTTTTTATTGTAACAGATGATACTTCTTCTACGTTCAACTTTCTTGCGGCAATGTTTTATTCTCAGCTTTTCAACACACTTTGCAACTTTGCGGATACTAATGAGGAGTGCAGAATGAGAGGAAATCGTTTGCCTGTTCACGTTCGCTGTATGCTTGACGAGTTTGCCAACATCGGTCAAATCCCCGATTTTGAAAAGCTCATAGCCACAATAAGAAGCAGGGAAATTTCAGCAACAATTATTCTACAGAATATGGCTCAGCTGGAAGCGTTGTATGATAAGAATGCAGGCACTATTGTCGGCAACTGTGATACAATGCTGTTTCTTGGCTCGGGCGAAGATAAAACTATGAAAAGCATATCTGAAAAGGTAGGCAAAACAACCATTGACTACAAAGGCACATCTACTCAGAAAGGTCAATACGGCTCTTATACAGTTAACGACCAAATAATAGGCAGAGAGCTGTTAACCCCTGCCGAGGTTGGATTGCTGCCCAATGATGAGTGTTTGCTATTTATAAGGGGTGTAAAGCCTTTCAAAAGTAAAAAATTTGACATAACAAAGCACAAGCGTTACAAATTCCTTTCCGACAGCAATTCTAAAAACTATTTTAAATTTGAGGACTATCAAAAGCGACAGGCAGAAAAGACTTCCCAAAAACAAAAGACGTTTGATGCGGATTTAACTTTTACTTCGGAGTGGGTATCCTCGGAATACAAGCAAAATGGTGCGTAATTTGATTTTTTCAATTTCGTGGTATAAATCCACACCAAAAAACGTAAAACCGCTCACAGGGCATTACAGAGCGTTGTGACGGCATTTGTACCGCCCCCTGTTATTTTTATTAAAGCTTTAACTTATTAAAATTTATTAAAAAT
>CAYMAA010000150.1:0-2135 GCA_964388305.1 uncultured Lachnospiraceae bacterium
ACCACATCATCAGAGGTACGCTGGATACAGCCGGAGTTGCTGACAGAAAACAGGCTCGTTCCAAATACGGAGCCAAGCGTGCCAAAAAAGGAAAGAAATAATAATTTCCGCAAAAATACAATCGGCTTAAAGCAGGATAAGTCTTACTAAGCGGTCGGTTGTTGAATTGCCGTGTATCCCCTATACTTTTGTTATGAACAGAATTGGGGCAGTACAGGGCATGTACGCAGCATCTGTTGCTGTGAGTACCTATGATTTAATAATTTTTGATTAAGGAGGGAAGAACCGTGCCAAGAAAAGGACATGTTTCAAAGAGAGAGGTACTGCCTGATCCTATGTATAAAAATAAGGTTGTTACCAAGCTTATAAACTCAATTATGCTCGATGGTAAAAAGGGCATAGCTCAGAAAATAGTTTACGGAGCTTTCAGCATTGTAGAAGAAAAAACCGGCAAAAACGGTCTTGAAGCATTTGAAGAAGCTCTCAACAATATTATGCCCGTACTTGAGGTTAAGGCTCGCCGTGTCGGCGGTGCAACATATCAGGTACCTATTGAAATAAGAGCGGAAAGACGTCTTACGTTAGGTTTAAGATGGCTTACTATTTACGCAAGAAAGAGAAACGAAAAAACTATGGAACAGCGTCTTGCGGGCGAAATTATGGACGCACTCAAAAATGAGGGCGGAGCTTGCAAGAAGAAAGATGAAACACATAAAATGGCAGAGGCTAACAAGGCTTTCAGTCACTTTAAGTGGTAATTTTAGTATAAGAATTTTTAGTTAGGAGGAATTGGTGTGGCAGAAAAAAGAAGTGTACCACTGGAACTGACACGTAACATTGGTATTATGGCCCACATTGATGCCGGAAAAACAACTCTTACGGAAAGAATACTTTATTATACGGGACGTACCTATAAAATCGGTGATACTCACGAGGGTACGGCAGTTATGGACTGGATGGATCAGGAGCAGGAAAGAGGTATTACAATTACCTCCGCAGCCACAACAACAATGTGGCATATAGGCGACGGCCCCAAGCACCGTATTAACATTATAGATACACCGGGTCATGTAGACTTTACAGTAGAGGTTGAAAGATCTTTAAGAGTTTTAGACGGCTCTGTTGCGGTTTTCTGTGCAAAGGGCGGCGTTGAGCCTCAGTCCGAAACCGTTTGGCGTCAGGCGGAAAAATATCATGTACCGAGAATGGCTTTTGTAAATAAAATGGACATTATGGGTGCGGATTTTTATCGTGTTGTAGATATGATAAAAACAAGGCTTGGCGCAAACCCTGTAGTTGTTCAGCTGCCAATAGGCGCTGAGGACTTATTTGCAGGTGTAATTGACCTTATGGAAATGAAGGCTTATTACTATGAAGATAAGCTGGGAACAGACGTTGAAATAAAGGATATTCCCGAAGATATGAAGGAACAGGCTGAGGAATACCATACTCAGATGGTTGAAGCTATTGCCGAAACCGATGAAGAGCTTATGGATAAATATCTTGATGAAGGGGAGCTTAGTATTCCCGAAATGAAGAAGGCGCTCAGAAAAGCCTGTATTGCCTGTGAGGCAGTGCCCGTATTCTGCGGTTCCGCTTACAAAAACAAGGGTGTTCAAAAGCTTTTGGACGGCATACTTGAATATATGCCTGCTCCTACGGATATTCCCGCAATTAAGGGGCATCTTCCGGAAGATGAAGATACGGTTGTTGAAAAGCACGCATCAGACGATGAGCCTTTCGCAGCCTTGGCATTCAAAATTATGAATGACCCGTTCGTAGGTAAGCTTGCATTCTTCAGAGTTTACTCGGGTACTCTTGAGTCAGGCTCTTATGTATATAACTCCGTTAAGGGCAAAAAAGAAAGAATTGGTCGTATTCTCCAAATGCACGCTAACTCACGTCAGGAGATAGATAAAGTTTATGCAGGTGATATTGCCGCAGCGGTTGGGCTTAAAAATACAACAACAGGCGATACACTTTGCGATGAAAATAACGAAGTAATACTTGAAAGTATGAACTTCCCCGACCCCGTTATATCTGTTGCCATTGAGCCAAAAACAAGGGCAGGAAGAGATAAAATGGGCATTGCTCTTGCTAAGCTTGCGGAAGAAGACCCCACATTTAAAACCTAT
>CAYMAA010000151.1:0-2020 GCA_964388305.1 uncultured Lachnospiraceae bacterium
ATTATATTCCCTCATGCGGCAAAAATCATTAAAAATTTGTTATAAAATAAAAACCTAATTAAGGAAACACTGATTAATTTGCTTCAACGAATTAATCAGTGTTTCCTTAATTCGGCATTATTTCCAATAAAGGCAATATCCCTTTTAATTTGTTCCGCAAGCTCTTCTTTTGAAAAAAACCTTATTTCCCCTCTTATTCTTTCTTTAAAAGCGACCTTTATTCTTTTACCGTAAAGATTACCTTTAAAATCGGGCAAAAATGTTTCAACTGTTCTAACGGAGTTGTTAAAGGTGGGGTTTTTACCCACATTGGTAACAGAAGGCAGTTTTATTCCGTCAAAAACGGTTTGTGTTGCATAAACTCCGTCCAAGGGCAAAAGCTTTTCCTCGCCAATATTAATATTGGCTGTGGGGAACCCCATTTTTCTGCCTCTCTGTCTGCCCTCTTCTACCGTTCCGCCTATAAAATAATCTCTGCCCAAAAGCAAATTGGCTTTTTTAATATCTCCCGTTTTCAAAAGCTCTCTGATTCTTGTAGAGCTTACGGCTTTTCCCTCAAAGCAAACCTCGTCAACAATTTTAACATAAATACCCATACCTTGACCAAGCTCCTCAAGCATTTTTGCCGTTCCGCTTTTGTTTTTGCCAAAGGTATAGTTTTCTCCAACCGCCAAAAAAGCACAGTTTGTTTTTTCCTTTAAAAGCCTGACAAACTCCAAAGGACACAGGCGGGAAAACTCCTTTGTAAAAGGATAGCGAATATAATTATCCACACCCAAGGCTTCCGCAAGCTCCGCCTTTTCACCTTCATCAAACAAAGCCTTAAACCCTGTGCCTTTAAAAAAAGCCGCAGGGTGAGGAAAAAGAGTAAAAACAACGGTTTCATATCCGCTTGCCTTAACGGCATTTATAAGTTTAATGTGCCCTGTATGAAACCCGTCAAAATTACCCAGAGCAACAGCGGTTTTATTATGCAGTTTTATATTTGTACTATTATAAATTTTCATAACTCATCTCAGCATACAAACAGGCTTTGCCATACCTTTTACGGATTTAAAAATGCCCACAAGGCACCCACCGTAATCATACAGCAAAAACTCCTCCCCCTCACAGGGTTTGTTTTCCAAAATATATTTTACGCTTATTTTGTTGCCGTTTTCCAAAAGCCTTTGACACTCATTGGCGCTGCGGTATTTTTTATACCCCGCAAGAGCCTTTTCTACAGGGATAACAGCCTCTTCAAGCCTGCCCTGTTCTTTAAGCTCTTTAAGCCTGCCTATGGTAACAGCGTTTTCGGCACAAAAAGCGCCGCTTTCAAGCCTTTCAAGAGCCGCCATACAGCCGCCTGTGCCAAGGCTTTTGCCAATATCGGCGCATAATGCTCTTATGTATGTGCCTTTGGAGCATTTTACGGTAAAGGCAATGTTTCTGTCGTTTAAAAACTCAATGTTATAAATATCAAATATTGTAATATGTCTGCTTTTTCTCTCAACGGTTTTACCCTGCCTTGCCAGCTCGTAAAGCCGCTTTCCGTTTATCCTTATGGCGGAATACATAGGCGGAGCCTGCTCCTGCTCTCCCACAAAACCGCTTATACAGTCAAGTATGGCATCTCTTTCGGGCAAAGCATTGCTTTCGGTTAAAACCCTGCCCCAAATATCGCAGGTATCCGTTTCAATACCAAGACGTAAAACCGTTCTGTAAACCTTTTGAGAGCTTTGAATATAGTCCGCAAGCTTTGTTGCCTTGCCAAGGCAAATTGGCAAAACCCCCGTTGCCATAGGGTCTAAAGTACCCGTATGCCCTGTTTTAGCTCTGTCAAAAATACCCCTTACAATATTTACACAGTCATTGGAGGTAAAACCCTGTTCCTTATATAAATTAATAATTCCGCTGATATTACTCATAAGCCCGTACCGCCGCTTTCAGCCTTGAAACGCACTCATTAAAAGCGTCCTCCGCTTTCATACCCTCAATGGTACAGCCTGCCGCGCAAATGTGACCGCCGCCGCCAAAGCCT
>CAYMAA010000152.1:0-2011 GCA_964388305.1 uncultured Lachnospiraceae bacterium
TATTTTTTTGACAATGCCTGATAAATTTTCCAAGGCCTTATTATAAATCCTGACAAAGGAGCGGATATAGGGAAATTTTCAGAAAAAGAAATTAAGATAATAGAATATTGGATAAATAATTATCCAAGAAGAATATTTAATGGTAAAGCATCAAATATGATGGTGGATATTAACAAAGTCGCTTAACAAATTTTGTAAACATTTAATATTGCAATTTAGACCGCATAAAAATTTTTAAAAAACTGTTGACAACATTTGGTTTTGGTGCTATAATAATTTTCGTTGTTAAGACAAATTAGATTTATGGGAGTTTAGCTCAGCTGGGAGAGCATCTGCCTTACAAGCAGGAGGTCATAGGTTCGAGCCCTATAATTCCCATTTTTTGGCGGAATAGCTCAGCTGGCTAGAGCACTCGGTTCATACCCGAGTTGTCGAGGGTTCAAGTCCCCCTTCCGCTACTTTTTTATTTTTCATAAATAAAACGCATTATGCGAGAAAATATATAAAGTCCCGAAAGAAGTTTATTACTTGTTAAACAAAAATGAGAATACACCCCCTGTATGATGATGAGTTTCTAAAAGTTCATTGGATTATGTATTTCTCTTATTCTCGTAAAAAAGCGATGACTATATTAAAGGATATTCGTACTCCGCTATCGCTGCGCAAAAGCTCTGAAGTATGCGTAGTGACAGCAGAGTGAGAATATCATTGACACAAAACGAAAATAGTCGGTATAGGATTTGAAACCCTAACCGACTATTTGTTTTACATAAAAATTATTTCATTGAATTTGTAGAACCTAAAACGTTCTTAATTTTGTTTTCAACAAGTGTCTGAATCATATCTCTTCCAAGTCCGCAGTATCCTCTTGGGTCAAACTGTTCGGGATTTTCCGCAAAGAACTTTCTGCAAGCCGCTGTCATTGCAAGACGAATATCCGTATCCATATTAATTTTACAAACTGCCATAGATGCTGCTTTTCTTAACATATCTTCGGGAATACCTGCTGCGCCCGAAAGCTTTCCGCCGTATTTGTTGCAAAGCTCAATAACGGCAGGATCTACGGAAGATGCACCGTGAAGAACGATTGGATAATTGTGATAGCCTGCCCCCTCTAAGTTTGCCGTGATCTGCTCAAGACGGTCAAACGCAAGATGCGGCTTACCCTTAAACTTGTATGCGCCGTGGCTTGTGCCGATAGCAATCGCAAGAGAGTCTACGCCTGTTTTTTGAACAAAGTCCAAAGCCTCATCGGGATCGGTGTAAATTGCGTCCTTGCTTTCTACCTTAACATCATCCTCAACGCCTGCAAGCTTGCCAAGCTCCGCCTCTACAACAACACCATGCGCATGAGCGTATTCAACAACTTCCTTTGTTTTGGCAACATTTTCGTCATAGTCGTAGTGGCTTCCGTCAAACATAACGGAAGTAAAGCCGGACTCTACACATTCCTTAACAGTTTCAAGATCCGGCCCGTGGTCTAAATGAAGAGCAATGTCAATGCCTGTTTCAGCAACCGCCGCATCTACCATACCCTTTAAATACTTTGGAGTAGCGTATTTAAGCGCACTTTTTGAGCATTGAAGAATACAGGCAGAGTTGAGAGCCGCAGCGCCCCTTGTAACACCCTGGATGATTTCCATATTGTTAATATTGAAAGCGCCTATTGCATACTTGCCTTCAAAAGCCTTTTTGAACATTTCAGTAGTTGTAACCAATGCCATATTTTTATCCTCCCTGTGGAAATATTTTGTATACTTTTATTATACTCCCAATTTCTCAATATTGCAATAGCAAAATTTCAAACAACGCATCATTCTGATTTTGTAACAAAACCGTAATGTCAATTAAGGCAATCTTTCTTCATTATTTTTAGATTTTTTTGACTAATTAAATTCCTTGAACAATAAAAATCGAAGCTAAGGGAACTTAAACTAATTCGATTTTTGCTATAGAAGGAATTTAACCATCTTCAACATTCATATCCCACACTTTCGTTTTATCTTCCAAA
>CAYMAA010000153.1:0-1788 GCA_964388305.1 uncultured Lachnospiraceae bacterium
AAATCCCCAAAGACTATACAGCGAAAATCAATTCCATGAGCTTTTATGAAACTGCGGTTTTTACAAAGCGTGAGTATGGCATAGCCGAAAGTGTTGAGGAAATTATGGAAGAATGGTATAATATGGCGGCGCAGGAATACGCCCAAAATGTTAGGTTAAAGGACGGGGCAGGGGAGTTTATACAAAATTGCCGAAAGTCCGGGCTTAAAATAGGACTTGCAACAGCCACATCTAACAGGCTTTTTATACCGTGCCTTAAAAACAACGGTGTGTTTGGCTATTTTGACGCCCATGCCTGCGGTGACGAGGTTAAAAAAAGCAAGGAGTTTCCCGATATATATTTGCTTTGCGCAAAAAGGCTTAAGTGCCTGCCGGAGGACTGCATTGTTTTTGAGGATATAGCAAGAGGCATAAGGGGCGCAAAAAAAGCAGGTATGGCAACCTGCGGAGTTTATGACGAATATACCGAATATGAATGGCAGATTGTTCAAAATTCTGCGGACTACTCAATAAAATCCTTTAAGGAGCTGATATAAATGTATACGCATACACAGTGGCTTTTGTTCTTTTTTATATACAGTGTGCTTGGCTGGCTGTGGGAGATGCTTTATGTATCTCCGCGTGAAAGGAAGCTTGTAAACAGAGGTTTTTTGCACGGGCCATGGCTTCCAATTTACGGCTTTGCCGGAATTATTATTATTGCGGCTACACGCCATATAGCAGACCACACAGTGCTTGTGTTTTTGTGCGGTCTTATTGGCGGAACGGCTTTGGAGTATTTTTCGGGAGCTTTAATTGATAAGCTGTTTAATGTGCGTTACTGGGACTACAGCAACAGACCTTTAAACATAAAAGGTTATATTTGGCTGCCGTACTGCATAGCATGGGGATTTTTGGCGATTATTTTTACAAAATATATACAGCCTTTTGTAAAAGGTATTGTTTTTGCTGTTCCGCCGCTTATAGAAGAGGATATTGTTTTTGTGCTTTTAATACTATTTTCTGCGGATACAACGCTTTCCGTACTTGCCGCATACGATTTGAAAAAGCTATTGGAAACAATTACCAAAAACAATACAAGGCTTAAAGAGCTTGAAACGGTTGTTAAAGATGCTGTTGAAGATTTGGCAAAAACTTCCGCCGAAAGACGCATTGAGCTTAATTTAAGGCTTAAATATGTTGAAGATACGCTTGAACGTAATATAAAGCTTTATAAGGAAAATCAAAAAAATATTAAAAACCGCGGCAAAGCCAATTCATCAGGCAGAAAATTAGCATTGCTCAGCGGTATAAATAATTTCCGCAATATTCAGCAAAATATGGTATTTGTACTTGAAAAAAAGCTTGACGCCGCTGAAATTACCGCAAGACTGCAGCTGAATGATGCCAAAGGCAAAATGGATAAATCCGTAATTAATTTTAAGATCAACAGAATGAATGAGTTGCAGGAAAAGGTTCAGGCGGTTAAACTTGATATAATGAAAAAGCAGGAAAGGGACTATAAGCACGCTTTGGATATAATTCACCGTAACAACACAACTTCAAGCCGATTTGCTAAAGCATTAAATCAGCTTAAATCAATTATTAATGAGTAATACGGTTATACTCTTCAATAATTTCTTTTGTCGGCTTTATACAGCAGCTGCACATAACACCTATGCGTGTGCGTTTTTGCAGCTCGTTAAAGTCGGCAGCTCCGTTTTTAAGTTCATTGATTATGTCATTCTTTGTTAATCCGTAACAATCGCAAATAACTCTGTCTTTCATAAAACCTCCAAAAAAAAAAGA
>CAYMAA010000154.1:0-1783 GCA_964388305.1 uncultured Lachnospiraceae bacterium
AGTTAAACCTCCACGGCATATTAAGGCAACCCAACCGACCGCCTGTCGGCATTAGGCACAACGCCAAAAAATACAGCCATGTGTGTAATAAGTGCTGCGGTGTACAAAACACCAGTTAATATATTACCATACTTTTTTGCCAATTACAAGCACTTTTTTTAAATTTTATTGAATTTCCGCAAAAACTCAGTATTGTCATTTAATCATATCCAAAAACATATCTTCCGTAATAATTTCTACGCCAAGCTCCTTTGCTTTTTTGTTTTTGGAAGAGTTTGATGTAATGTCGTTGTTAATTAAATAGTTTGTTTTTGAGGAAACGCTGCCTGTTACCTTTCCGCCTCTTTTTTCAATTTCCCCCTGAAGCTCTTTTCTGTTTTTAAAATGATTTACACTGCCTGTAACAACAAAGCTTATGCCCTCAAATATATTTTCAACGCCGTCCTTCTCAGGCTTTTCAAGCCTTACAATACTTAACAGCCTGTTAAGCAGAGCCTCGTTTTCTTTGTTGGAAAAATATCTTGAAACACTCTTTGCAATAATTTCTCCAAAGCCGTCTATTGTAATAAGCTCGTCACTTTCGGCTTTTCTGATTTTTTCAATATCATAACAAAATCTTTTACATAAAAGCTTGGCATTGCTGAGTCCCACATTTTCAATTCCCAAAGCAAAAAGCAAATTCGGCAGTTTAATATCCTTGCTTTTTTCAATGGCTGCGGTCATATTTTCAAAGGACTTTTCCCCAAAGCCGTCCATTTCTATAATTTCCGCTTTATATTTGTTTAAATCAAAAATATCGGGATAATACCTTATAAATCCCCTGTCCGCAAATTTTTTAATTGTTTCGTCACTCATTCCTTCAATATTAAATGCGTCACGGCTGCAAAAATGGCTTAAGCTCTCCACAATTTGCGCCATACAGTTAGGATTGGGGCATTTAAGCGCCTTTCCGTCACGCAGCTTAACAATTTCCGTTTCCTCACCGCATACGGGGCATTTTTCGGGAATCTCCAAATTGCCGCTTTTTGTTATATTCTCCCCTATTTGAGGAATTATCATATTTGCCTTATATACCTTAACCCTGTCACCGATACCGATTTTAAGCTCCTCAACAATGCTTAAATTGTGCAGGCTTGCCCTCTCTACCGTTGTTCCCTCAAGCTCTACAGGCTCAAACACGGCTATTGGGTTAATAAGTCCCGTTCGGGAGGTGTTCCAAACAACCTGTTTAATGGTAGTTTCCGCAAGCTCATCTGCCCACTTAAACGCAATGGAATCTCTGGGGAATTTTGCCGTTGCGCCAAGGCTTTTGCTGTATTCCGCATCGTTGTAGGTAAGCACAAGTCCGTCGGAGGCAAACTCGTTTTGTTCAATTTTCTTTTCAAAATCAAGCACCGCCTCCCCTACTCCGCTTGCCGTAACCTTTTCATACTCCACAAAATCAAAGCCAAGGCTCTTTAAAAAGCTTATGCCCTCTTCCTTATATTTAAAACTCTTTCCCTCAGCGCTAACAAGTGTAAATATAATGCAGCTGACCTTTCTTTTTGCGCAAACACCGCTGTCCAGCTGCCGTACACTGCCGCTGCAAAGATTTCTCGGGTTTTTGTACTGTTCCTCGGGAGCAAGCCTTTCGTTTATTGTTTCAAAATCCTTATACTTAATAACCGCTTCCCCTCGCAGAATAAGCTCTCCCTTAAAATCAATTTTTTTCGGCAAATTAACAAATGTTTTTGCGTTGTGAGTAATGTCCTCCCCAATTACACCGTTACCCCTTGTGACTGCC
>CAYMAA010000155.1:0-1772 GCA_964388305.1 uncultured Lachnospiraceae bacterium
GCTTGTTTATATGCAGGAGCAGCACTCCTACAGAGATCTTCCTCTCCGTGCAGGGGAGCTGGGTCTTGTTCACCGTCACGAAAAAAGCGGTCAGCTCCACGGTCTTATGCGTGTTCGCTGCTTTACTCAGGATGATGCCCACATTTTTATGACAAAGGAACAAATAAAAGATGAAATAAAGGGTGTTGTTGCTATTATAGATGAGGTTTACTCGCTTTTCGGCTTTGATTATCATATAGAGCTTTCCACAAGACCCGAAAACTCCATGGGCAGTGATGAGGATTGGGAAATTGCCACAAACGGTCTTAAAGGCGCTTTGGACGATTTGGGAAGAGATTATGAAATCAATGAGGGCGACGGTGCGTTTTACGGCCCTAAAATCGACTTCCACCTTACGGACTGCTTGGGCAGAACATGGCAGTGCGGCACAATTCAGCTTGATATGCAGCTCCCCGAACGCTTTAATTTGGAATATACCGATAAGGACGGGCAGAAAAAACGCCCCGTTATGATACACAGAGTGGTTTTCGGCTCAATAGAGCGTTTTATAGGCATTTTAACGGAGCATTTTGCAGGTGCGTTTCCAACATGGCTTTCACCCGTTCAGGCAAAGGTTCTTCCTATATCCGAAAAATTTGAGGACTATACCGAAAAGGTTAAATCAGCGCTTTTTGACGCAGGCATAAGAGTGGAAACGGACTACCGCTCCGAAAAGATTGGCTATAAAATAAGAGAGGCTCGTAATGAGCGTGTTCCTTACATTCTTGTATGCGGCGCAAAGGAACAGGAGGAAGGCACCGTTACCGTACGCTGCGGAGAAAATGTTTTAGGCGCATTTAAGCTTGACGAATTTATTTCCGCAATTAAAGAAGAAATAAGCATTAGAGCAAACCGCAACACCTGCGTAAAAGCAAAATAAATAAAACGGAGGAAACAAAAATGAGCGATAACCATAATTGTGACTGCGGTCATAACCACGACCACTGCTGTGAAGAGGATTTCCCTAAAATGAGCCTTGTGCTTGATAACGATGAAGAGGTTATATGTGATGTTATAGGCGTTTTCAGTCTTACCGAGGAAGCCGGGCAGGAATATATAGCTCTTCTTCCCGAGGATAGCGAGGATATTCTCCTTTACCGTTTTTCCGAGGACGAAAACGGTGAAGTAACCCTTGATAATATTGAAGACGATGATGAATATGAACAGGTGGGGGAAGTATTTGACCAACTCTTTTTGGAAGATGAAGAAGAATAATTAACCCCCTTAAAATAAACCCCTCCCACGGCAATAGGGAGGGGTTTTACTGTAATACCCATAAAAAACACCTGCCATATTGCATAATTTTTGTTGAATTATAAAACAAATAAGCTGTTGAAAAAGCAATTTTTGTATGTTAAAATAATTATAATTGTCTGTTACATACCGATGATTAAGCTGTGTATACAGCAGCGCTTTAACAAACAGTATTAATGCTTTTAAAGAAAAGAGAGATATATATGTTACAAAAAAGAAACGACATCAGAAACATTGCCATAATTGCCCATGTAGACCATGGCAAAACCACCCTTGTAGACGAGCTTTTAAAGCAAAGCGGCACTTTCCGCACAAATCAGGTTATAAGAGAAAGAGTTATGGACAGCGGCGATATTGAAAGGGAAAGAGGAATTACAATTCTTTCCAAAAACACCTCCGTATATTATGACGATGTAAAAATCAACATTGTAGATACCCCCGGTCATGCGGATTTCGGCGGCGAGGTGGAGCGTGTACTG